>JACMJT010000454.1 GCA_014380505.1 Hyphomicrobiales bacterium
AGCCGTATTTTCGCGGTCATTAAGCCTATTTTCCTCGGTCACTGCACACTTAGCGCACACGGGACGGGCCGTCATCGCAAAAAACCGGAAAACTCCAGCTTCCGCCGATCCAAACAATGGGGAGCAGCTCACCCTGCCGGCAGAAGCCAGTTTTTGGCGCAATTCTTCGGCTAGCAAGGTGTTGTGTATCGTGTTCGATTGAAACGAGACACTCTCGCAATCAATCAAGGTTGAAACGGTGGTCATGCGGGGATCAGTCCATCGAATTGCGGTTTCAGGGCAATCCTGGCGTGCCAGTCGATGTGTTTTGGATCGGATTTATCTTGCGAACGCGTTTGCCGGAGTGACGCAGCAGACGTGCAAACACGTCGTTCAATGTCGCGCCGATCCTTGGAAGGATGGTGGTACGAGGAGGCGTTGCCTGGGTCAGCGGGGAGGCCAAGGTGCCAAGCAGCGAGATAACCAGCGCCTGAGTTCCGGCAATGTCTTCATGCAGGATGCCGTGGCGTTGCGATGGGATCATGTGCAGCGATTTTTCCGCCGACCCGATGCGATCATGAATAAGCCGGGCGCTGGTGGGATCGACGATTGGATCGTCCGTTCCCTGGATAATTGTAACGGGGCAGACAACCTGCGGCAGGCAACGGTTGAGCCCGTCCGCCACCTTTCGCAGCTCGACAAGGCCGCGCACCGGCATGTTGCGGTAGTCGATATCCGGATGCTCGGGATCGCGGGGCAGGAACGGCTTGACACCATCCTGGACATAAACCCATTCGCTGAGCTTGTTGAGGCCATGAATGAGCGAAGCAAATGCGACGCTGCGCGGCCGGAAACTGAGCGGGGCCGAAACTGAAACGACGCCAACGAGGCCCGGCGGGCGGCTCGCCGCGAGGTGCAGGGCCAGCGAGGCGCCAGTGGCGAAGCCAACGATGAGCACCTCTTCCGTCAAATGCGACATGATCTCATAACCACGGCGCACCGAGGCCAGCCAGTCCTGCCAGCTGCGCTCACGCAAATCCCAAGGCGAAGTTCCGTGACCCTTTAACCTGACGCCGAGGACCGGATGGCCCATGCCAGCAAGGCGCTGTCCCAAAGCCTTAAGTTCCGCAGGAGAGGCTAGAAGACCATGAACCAGCACCACTCCAGGCTTTGAGGGCCGTTCCGGAACAATGAAATAGGGTTCGCCGGATTGGCCGGCGGTTTCCTGGCCGTTTACAGCAGCATGGCGCGATTCGCTGAATCGTTCCTTGCACTTGGCGAAGCTGCGCACCTCATCGTCAAAGAGAAGATGCGCCAGAGCCGCGCCTCCGGCCAGCACGGCCTGTTCGACGATTTTTGTGACACCCTCGAGCGCTGCGATTTCATTGGCATAGACGCGAACGACATTCTCGAGGCGCGGGTCACGGTTGTCATTGCGGCCACGCAGGGCCGGCAGCAGCCGGTAATGGCTGGCGGTGATTTCAATCAATGACGAAGCCGTGGCAGTTTCAAAAAACTGCACAAGCGACTGGCTCGTGCCGTCACGAACGCCATCATAGGCCTCAGGATCGGTCAGTGTCCGGTGCAGGTGGAGGTCCGGTTGCTGCTGCACCTGCTTAATAATCGCATAGAGAAGTCCGTGAAAGCGGCTTCGCTCAATTTCTGTTTCGCCCTCTTTCAAAAGGCGCATGATAAGCCGCGATGCGAGATGACTGACGTTGACGGTGACACGGGCATACATTTCGGTCATGCACAGGTCGCGCAAACGTTGCGTGGTGCGCCGCATGGTAAGGGCCGCCATGCGCTCGATCCAGCGGCTCGCCGTGTTCTTGAGATCGAAAAGATCTTCGAGACTGTCGATCTGCTCGAAGATGCGGTTCAGTATCATGCGATCCGCCAGGTTCCATGCAACATCGGGATGAAACGGCTGGCCGAAGCGGATGTCCATGTCGGTATTGCGTAGAAGCAAGTTGCCTTCGACCTGAAATTCTTCCTTGGCCTTCTCGCCAACCTTGAGAAAGAATTCCGCCGCCTTGCGCAAAATATTGTCGCCGGTGTGGATTGGGTGGAAGGTAATGTTGGAAGGTACAATCAATGAGGGTTTGCGCGCCGCCGCGATCAATGCTGTCTGGTCGGCAAGCCCGAGAGCTGCAACCCAACGGTCAAGCCGCTGCAGATCGCCTGCCTCAAGCACTGAGAGGATGCGCTTTTTGAAGATTTCAAGAACCACGGCCAGCGCTGCGGCGCCGTTGCGGTGCCCGTATTGAGGGCGTAGTGTTTCCAGGAACGGCAATGCCGGAGCGTCGGCAATCCGCCGCTCCTTGTTCATGCCCCCCTCCGGAAAAATGATTACCTTGCGGCCGCGCAGGATTTCGGCGGCGAGAAAGGCCAATAGTCCCGGGTGATTGTTGGGCACGGCGCCAACGCCCCACAGCAATTTGGCGAAGCGGTCGTTGCCTTCGAACAGTTCATGGGCGGCAACACAGCGGCAATAAGCCCCTGTGGCTTGGTAAATAAAGTATTGCGGAATGATGGTTTCGAAGCGGGCGAAGTGGTTGAACTGAAAAATCTGGCCCTTCTCGATAAGACCGTCTTCAGCATGGACCGCGATGTTCATGCCAACGCGGCGGCGCAACAGCGTGAAACCCCTTACACACCATTGGTAGAACGGCTCGTTGATCTTCATTTCGGGGCTGCCGCTCATCGCGTCGACCTCCTGCCCCTGGAAGCCCGGAGCAACGGCACTGTTTTTCCCCATCAACCTAGGACAATTGTGCTAAAAGTTCATTTAAATCTCTGTTAGGTTTTTGGCAGGAAATGGCGCTTCAAAAGGCCTCTTCGCTGAGCGCCATAACCGGTGCCGAACCGGCGGTAATGCTGGACAAAAGGCTGCCGGTTTCGGGGAGCATCTTGGCCAAATAGAATCTTGCACTTGCGAGTTTGGCGGCGTTGAAGCTGTCGGCGCTGTTGGCTTGCGCGGTTTCCACCATACGGCACCACATGTAACCGATGGCGACAAGCCCGAACATGCGGAGATATTCGGTTGCCGCAGCGCCCGCATCATCGGGATTTGCCGTTCCGGCCTTGCCTAGCCAGAGCGTTGCCTGCTGCAACCTTCCGAAGGCCTTGGCCATGGGCATGACGAAATCCATCATGCCCGGCACACCCGCCATGCGTTCGAGATCGGCTGCTACCGGATGGAAGAACCGGCGCGCCAAACGCCCGGTACCCATGGGCAGCTTCCGGCCCACGAGATCGAGCGCCTGAATGCCGTTGGTACCTTCATAGATCTGGGTAATGCGCGCATCGCGCGCCAGCTGCTCCATTCCGTTTTCCCGGATATAACCATGGCCGCCAAAAACCTGCATGCCGTCGTTGGCGGCGCTGAAACCCAGATCGGTGAGCATGGACTTCACGATTGGAGTCATGAGGGCCACGAGATCATCGGCAGCCTCGCGCCGCTCGGCATCGGGATGGCTGGTGGAAATGTCGAGTTCATGGCCAATCCACAGTGCCAGCGCCCGGCAGCCCTCGGTCATCACTTTCATCTTCATCAGCAGGCGCCTTATGTCGGGATGGACGATGATGGGATCGGCGGGCTGATCGGGAAATTTAGCGCCTGTCGCGGCGCGCATCTGCAAGCGACTTTTAGCGTAGGCGACCGCGCCCTGGTAGGCGGCTTCTGCAACGCCAAGGCCCTGAATGCCCACCATGAGGCGCGCGGCGTTCATCATGGTGAACATGGCGGAGAGTCCCTTGTGGGGCTGGCCCACGAGCCAGGCGTGCGCGCCATCGAAGTTCATGACGCAAGTGGGCGAGGCCTTGATCCCCATTTTCTTTTCAAGGGCGCCGCAGGCCAGCGCGTTTCTTTTTCCCACGGCGCCATCGGCCATTGGCAGGAACTTGGGACAGACAAAAAGCGAAATGCCGCGAACCCCTGTCGGAGCATCGGGGAGTCTGGCCAGCACGAGGTGGACGATGTTCTCGGTCAAGTCGTGCTCACCGGCGGAGATAAAAATCTTGGTGCCGTGAATTTTGAAGGAGCCGTCGCCTGCGGGCTCGGCGCGCGTCTTGATGAGGCCGAGGTCGGTGCCGCATTGGGGCTCGGTCAGGCACATGGTGCCGGACCATTGGCCGGAGACCATTTTCGGCAGATAGGTTTGCTTCAGCGCATCGGTGGCATGGACGCGCAGTGCGTTGTAGGCGCCATGCGTCAAGCCCGGGAAAAGCCCGAAGGAAAGATTGGCGGAGCAGATCATTTCTTCAACGGCAAAGTTCACGGGCGAGGTAAGCCCCTGCCCGCCGAATTGGGGATCGCAGGCAAGGCCGGTCCAGCCGCCTTCAACGTATTTGTTGTAAGCCTCCTTGAAGCCTTTGGGTGTCGTTACCGTTCCTTGCTCGAAGTGGCAGCCTTCCTCATCGCCACTGCGATTTATGGGTTGCAACACATTTTCGCAGAAGCGGCCCGCCTCCTCCAGAATGGCGGTCACAACATCGGGAGAGGCTTCTGCATAGGAGGCCATGGCGTTGCCTGAGTCCTGCACTTTCAGAACGTCGAAGAGGATAAATTGCATGTCGCGCAGGGGCGCTTTGTAGCTGGGCATCGTTACCTCAATTCCGCAATGGCTTGCCGTCGGCCAGCATGGCTTCCATTCTCGCCAGGGTTGGCTCAGTCTTAACAAGCGCCATGAAGGCCCGCTTCTCGAGCTTCATCACGCGGTCCTCATCAACCGTATCCATCACATCTGTGTCGCCACCGGAGAGCACATTGGCGAGGTGGCCCGCGACGGCGACATCATGGGGGAACGCCAGCCCTTGCAAGACATAGCCATCGACGGCAAGCCTGAGTGCCGCACGGGCCGTGGCTCCGGGCAGGCGAAGTTCAACGGGATCGGGCGGCTTGTAGCCAGCGGCCGCCATCTTGAGCGCCAGGGCCTTGGCATCGGCCAGCAGCCTGTCGCGGTTCATGGTGATGCCATCGGTCTTGCGAAGAAGTTTCATCTCCTTGGCATCGGCGGCGGATTTCGAAACCTTAGCCAGGGATATTTGCTCGACGGCCGCCATCACGGCGGGCATGGGCCCCTGGGGCTCTCGGGGGCCGGGCTGGTTACGGATCAGCATTTCCTTGCAGCCGCCCCAGGCTGGAATTATGCCAACTCCCACTTCAACGAGGCCCATGTAGGTTTCCGCATGGGCCTGCACGGCCGAACAGTGGAGCAGAATTTCACAGCCGCCGCCCAAGGCCATGCCGCTGGGCGCTCCCACCACAGGGAACTTTGCATATTTGAGCGCGCGCATCACCGACTGGCCCTGGACGATCAACTGGTCCAGCGTTGGCCACACGGCAAGATTTGCGGCAAAGAGGGCGAGACCAATGTTGGCGCCGACGGAAAAATTGTCGGCCTCATTGTGAATGATGAGGGCGCGCATGCCTTCTCCTACAATGTCGACGGCCTGCTGCACCATGGCGAGACTATCGGGATCAAGCGTGTTCATCTTGCTGTGGAATTCAAGGCAGGCAACGCCGTCGCCAATGTCCCAGACGCTGGCCGAACCGTTCCTTGCGAGGGGCTTTGCTCCCCGCTTGCAG
>JACMJT010000455.1 GCA_014380505.1 Hyphomicrobiales bacterium
GCATGGGCCGCGAGGGAGCAAGCTTCACCACAACACCCCGCGCCGCGATGACAATCAGGCGGCGCACGGCGGATTCGGCAGGCCTCAGCACACCCAGCACGGCACTGTGCAGGGACCGTGGAATCCGCGAAGCCGCCTCTGTGCCGTCAAGTCCCAGCAGGGCGAAAAGCACCTCAATTATAGCTTTCAGCGCCTTGCTGTTGCGTTTGATGGCCAAGTCCCAGTCCATGAGTCTCTCAATCCTGCGTTAGAACAAAACAGGAACACAAATGGCATACTAGGAATATAGTGTCAAGTGGACATATCCGAGAAAAGCTTAACGCTGCCAATAGAGGCAGCACCTATCCAGGTGCTGACACTGAAGTTTCACTTGAAAAACATCAATGTTGATGTATAATACATGCATACTATGTGCAAGGTTGCTCTCTAATGATCACAGCACCCCAATTGCGCGCCGCACGCGCCTTGCTTGGCATCGACCAGCAAAAACTGGCGGATTTGGCCGATGTTTCCCTGCCGACCATCCAGCGCATGGAAGCAAGTCCCGACAATGTCCGGAGCGTGGTTTCAACCCTCATGAAAGTGCTTGAGGCGCTCGACAAGGCCGGCCTTGAAGTAATTGGTGAAGGGGCCACCAGCAGCGGCGGCGGCCGTGGCGTCCGATTCAAAGAGCCGGCCAAATGACCGGCGTGAGCTTTTCCGCAGCTCCGCAGCTTTCGATATTGCTGGCGGGGATCGTGCTTTATGCGGCAGCGGCCGTCTTTGCCGCTGTCTTCCACCGGCACAAGACAGCGCTTGCCGCCGTCTATCCCGTTTGCGTCGTAGCAGCAGCAATGGCCGCGGGCGCCGGTCTCGCCGCATTGATTGCCGACACAAATGCCGGATTCAGGCTTCCGCTTGGGCTACCGGTGATTGGGCTGCACATAAAGCTCGATGCCTTGTCGGCCTTCTTCGGTCTCATCGTGAATCTCGGGGTGCTGACCACTGCCATTTACGGGATGGGACTTGACCGCGACCGGGACCTGTCAGCGCGGGTCGAGCCGTTCTTCCCGGCTTACGCCCTGGCAATGAACCTCGTCCTGATCGCCGGAGATGCCTTCGGCTTCCTGTTTTCCTGGGAGTTGATGTCGCTCACGTCGTGGGTTCTCGTCGTCTCGCGCCATAGGGATGCCGAAAACCGCCACGCGGGGCATGTCTACCTGGTGATGGCGGCGATTGGCACCGCCTCGCTCCTGTTTGCCTTCGGTGGACTTGCAGGTGCTGCCGGCAATTACGCCTTCGACGCGATCCGTGCGGCTCCACCCGGCCCGCTCGTTGCCGGGCTGGTTCTCGCCGGGGCAATTTTCGGCGCCGGCTCGAAGGCCGGCATCGCACCTTTGCACGCCTGGTTGCCACTCGCCCATCCGGCAGCTCCCAGCCATGTCTCCGCCCTGATGAGCGGCGTCATGACCAAGGTTGCGATCTACGGCATAATCCGCATTGTCTTCGACCTCCTGGGAACGCCTGTCTGGTGGTGGGCCCTGCCCTTCCTGCTTCTGGGCGCCACGACGGCGGTGCTCGGCCTTCTTTACGCCGTGCTTGATAATGATTTGAAACGCGTGCTTGCCTATTCGACGGTCGAGAACATCGGCATCATCTTTGTAGGCCTTGGGCTGGCGC
>JACMJT010000456.1 GCA_014380505.1 Hyphomicrobiales bacterium
GCGCCGGTTCGCCGGGATAGCCGGCATACACAAACACACTGTCGCTTTGGGAAAGCGGATGGCTGTAACTGGCGGCCAGCTCCATAAACAAGTCGTGGGGATGCTGGCGGTCCACCAGATGGGTTGTGCCGTCCGCTGTCTCGCCAGACGCCAGCAGCAAGGGATAGCCGCGCCGCCCCATGAAGGCATCGCCGCTCAGCATCGCCTTCAGTCCGAAGGTATCGCCGTTGGCGAGATCCTTACTCGCCATCCCCATCACCATGCTGGTGGAAAAAACCTGATCATCGCCGCGCGGCCCGCTCTGCCAGTCCGCAATGCCGCTTACCCGGCCGTGCAGCATCACCATCCAATCCTCTGCCGGCAAATGAATGGCGGAATGCGGCGCGGCCTGCGGCTGCCAGCTGGTGCCCGAAGCCTCGCGCGACAGGCCATAGCCGCCCAACAGGCCGTGCATCGCCATGTCATGGCTCATATCGCCATGATCCATGCCGGCCATGTCGTGATCCATGCCGGGCATATCATCCGTCTTCATGCCGCCTATCGAGCCATTGCCCGATGACGGGGCCGATTGTGCTGCCGGAACGGTTGATAACAGAAGAGCGAGCGTAACAAACCAAGCCCTGTTGGTGTGCATTCCATCCCTCATGTCCATGTCGTAAGCGGGTTCATCGTCGGTCGTGCGCAGCGGCCATTTCAGGGCTTGAACACGGAGGCCGCACTATCTACTATACCCCCCTGGAGTATGCAAGCATGGCCACAACACACACACAAATATTGAGCCGCCTCTCGCGCATCGAAGGACAGGTGCGGGGCATTGCACGCATGGTGGAGGAGGATCGCTACTGCATCGACATCCTCAACCAGATGCAAGCCATCAAGGCTGCCCTTAAAAAAGTCGAGGAAGAAATCCTCAAGGGCCACGCTTCGCACTGCGTCGCCCATGCCATCAAGAGCGGTAACGTCAAAGACCAGACCGAGAAATTCTCCGAGCTTGTCGAACTATTCAGTCGCTATGGAAAGTAAATCGATTCCGACGCGCGATCCGGTTTGCGGCATGGTGGTCGACCCTTCGACCGCCAAGTTCCACGCAAACCATGATGGGGCCGCCTATCATTTTTGCAGCGCGGGGTGCCGGTCAAAGTTCCTCGCCGACCCTTCCAGCTATACCAACCGGAAAGTTGCGCCAGAAATTGACGCCACAGATGTTATCTATACCTGCCCGATGCATCCGCAAATCCGCCAGACGGGCCCGGGAAATTGCCCGATCTGCGGGATGACGTTGGAGCCCCTGACGGCAACGGTGGAGGCTGGCCCCAATCCCGAGTTGTGCGACATGACCCGGAGATTTCGGATTGGGCTTGTTCTGACGCTGCCGGTGCTTGTGCTGGAGATGGGGAGCCACATACCGGCGCTCAACCTGGCCCGCAACATTTCGATGACCACATCGACCTGGATACAGTTTGTTCTCAGCACGCCGGTTATCCTGTGGGCGGGCTGGCCGTTCTTCTCGCGCGGCTGGGCCTCCTTGCGAAATCGTTCGCTGAATATGTTCACGCTGATCGCCCTGGGGGTCGGCGTTGCCTATCTCTACAGCCTGGTTGCGACCTTCGTCCCAGACCTGTTTCCCATGGAAATCCGGCACGAAGGGATGGTTGCGGTCTATTACGAAGCCGCCGCGGTGATAACCGTCCTGGTGCTGCTGGGGCAAGTGCTGGAGCTGCGCGCCCGCGAGCAAACCGGTGGCGCGATCCGCGCGTTGTTGAAGCTCGCACCGAAAAGCGCCCGGCGCATAAACGCCGATGGGCATGACGAGGAAGTCGCGCTCGAACAGGTTCGCATTGGCGACCGGCTGCGCGTTCGACCCGGCGAGAGCGTGCCCGTCGATGGCATCGTGATCGAGGGTCACAGCAGCGTCGACGAGTCCATGGTGACGGGCGAGTCGATGCCGGTTGAGAAGGCGAAGGACGCCAGGCTCATCGGCGGAACCATCAACGGCACCGGCGGCCTTGTGATGCGCGCCGACAAGGTCGGGGCGGACACCGTTCTTGCGCGGATCGTCCATATGGTATCGCAGGCCCAGCGCAGCCGTGCGCCCATCCAGCGCCTTGCCGATCGTGTTTCGGCTTGGTTCGTGCCGGCCGTCATTGTCGTTGCGCTGTTGGCGTTCGCGGCCTGGATGATCTGGGGACCGGCTCCCCGCTTTAGCTACGGCCTGATTGCCGCCGTCTCCGTCGTGATCATCGCCTGTCCCTGCGCGCTGGGCTTGGCCACGCCCATGTCGGTCATGGTGGGCATCGGAAAAGGCGCGGGAGCGGGCGTTCTGATCAAGAATGCCGAGGCCCTTGAGCGATTTGAAAAAGTCGACACGCTTGTGGTCGATAAGACCGGCACGCTGACCGAAGGCCGGCCGCGGGTCGTCGCGATCGTGCCCGCTGAAGGATTTGACGAGATAGGAATCCTGGCACTCGGGGCGAGCTTGGAACGGTCCAGCGAACATCCTTTGGCCGCCGCCATAACGGCAGCCGCGCGGGACAGAAATATCGCGCTTCAGAACGTATCGGAGTTCATGTCGGTGACGGGCAAGGGCGTGACAGGGACGGTCGGGGGGCGCGCCGTGGGCGTGGGAACGGTCAAGCTGCTCGGTGAACAAGGCGTCAGCGCCGAGCTGAATACCCGTGCGGATGCGCTGCGCCGGGACGGAGCAACCGTCATGTTTGTGACCGTCGATGGCACGGCGGCGGGCATTATCGCCGTCGCCGATCCTATCAAGGCGACCACTTCCGCGGCGTTGGACAGCCTAAGGGCGAATGGCATCAAGATTGTGATGCTAACAGGTGACAATCGCCTTACGGCTGAAGCGGTCGCCTCCAAGCTCGCTATTACCGACATCGAAGCGGAAGTGCTGCCCGAACAGAAGAACGCCATCGTGCGCCGCCTGCGCAGCGAAGGGCGGGTGGTGGCGATGGCGGGGGATGGGGTGAATGACGCCCCCGCCCTTGCCGAGGCCGACATTGGCGTCGCCATGGGTACCGGAACGGATGTTGCCATGCAGAGCGCCGGGATCACGCTGGTCAAAGGCGACCTCACGGGCATCGTACGCGCCAGAACACTGAGCCGCGCCACCATGCGCAACATTCGGCAGAACCTCGTCCTTGCCTTCGTTTACAATGTCCTGGGCGTGCCGATAGCCGCGGGCATTCTCTATCCGGCATTCGGCATCCTGCTCAGTCCGGTGATCGCAGCCGCGGCAATGAGCTTGAGTTCTGTTTCGGTAATCGCAAACGCCCTGCGATTGAGGCTTGTGCGGCTTTAACTTGCCTGCGCGGCAAAAAGAAAAGGCC
>JACMJT010000457.1 GCA_014380505.1 Hyphomicrobiales bacterium
ACGACGAAGTGGTGCACGGCAAGGGCTCGCTCTTGGCCAAGATGGCGGGCGATGACTGGCAGAAGTTCGCCAATCTCCGAGCCTACTACGGTTTCATGTGGGGCTATCCCGGCAAGAAGCTTCTCTTCATGGGCCAGGAAATGGCGCCGTGGACCGAATGGAGCGAGGCCACGAGCCTCGACTGGAACTTGCTCGTTCACGCACCCCACAAGGGCATGCAATCGCTGGTGCGCGATCTCAATCACCTCTACCGGAAACACCCGGCGCTCCATGCGCGTGATTGCGAGGCCGAAGGCTTCGAATGGCTGGTCGCCGACGACCATCAGAATTCCGTCTACGCCTGGGCGCGCCATTCGGGCAGCGGCGGCAATACCGTCGCGGTGATCAGCAATTTCACGCCAGTGCCCCGCGACAATTATATTCTGCCCTTGCCACGGGCGGGACAATGGCGTGAAATTCTCAATACCGATGCCGTAGCCTATGGCGGCAGCGGCCGGGGCAACATGGGGAGCGTTGTGGCAAGGGCTGAAACTTCACACGGAAAACCAGCGAGCGCCCGCGTTTCGCTCCCGCCGCTGGCCACGCTTTTCCTGGTTTTTGACGGATGACCGATCTTCGCAAACACGCACCCCTGGCGCGCGATGCCATGGCCTATGTGCTGGCGGGCGGGCGCGGCAGCCGTTTGGAGGAATTGACCGATAAGCGGGCCAAGCCCGCTGTCCCCTTCGGCGGCAAGTCGCGCATCATCGATTTTGCCCTGTCGAATGCGCTCAATTCCGGCATCCGCCGCATGGGTGTGGCCACCCAGTACAAGGCTCACAGCCTGATCCGTCACATGCAGCGCGGCTGGAACTTCCTCAGGCCGGAGCGCAATGAGAGTTTCGACATTCTTCCCGCCAGCCAGCGTGTGTCGGAAGACCAGTGGTATGCCGGCACCGCGGACGCGGTTTACCAGAATCTCGATATCGTCGAGAGCTACGGCGTCAAGTACATGGTGGTGCTCGCGGGCGACCATGTCTACAAGATGGACTACGAAGTGATGCTGCAACAGCATGCCGACAGTGGCGCGGATGTCACCATCGGCTGTCTCGAAGTGCCTCGTGCCGATGCCAGCGGCTTCGGCGTCATGGCGGTGGATGACAAGGACCGCATCATCAACTTTCTCGAAAAACCCAAAAATCCGCCGGGCATGCCGGGGAAGCCCGATACGGCGCTGGCGTCCATGGGCATCTATGTCTTCGCCATGGATTTTCTCGCCGACCAGTTGCGCCGCGACGTCGCCGATACATCGTCGAGCCGCGATTTTGGCAAGGACATCATTCCCCACATCGTCCAGAACGGCAAGGCGGTGGCGCACCGCTTCACCCGCTCCTGCGTGCGCTCCAACCACGAGTCGGAAGCCTATTGGCGCGATGTGGGAACCATCGACGCCTACTGGGAAGCCAACATCGACTTGACCGATGTCATCCCGGCGCTCGATCTCTATGACCACGATTGGCCCATCTGGACCTATGGCGAGGTGACGCCTCCAGCAAAATTCGTCCATGACGAAGATGGAAGACGGGGCCAGGCCGCGGCCTCGCTCGTCTCGGGCGGCTGCATCGTCTCGGGCGCCTCGCTTCGCCGCTCGCTGCTGTTCACCGGCGTCAGGGTGAACTCCTACACTACGGTCGAAGATGCCGTGGTGCTGCCCCATGTCGAGATCGGCCGTAACGCCCGCCTCACCAAGGTGGTGATCGATCGCGGTGTCACCATTCCAGAAGGGCTCGTGGTGGGTGAGGATGCCACTCTCGACGCCAAGCGCTTCCGCCGCACGGCGAATGGCGTGTGCCTCATCACCCAGCCGATGATCGACAAGCTTCCGGAATGAAGGTTCTTGCCGTCACATCGGAGATCTATCCACTGGTCAAGACCGGCGGCCTGGGCGACGTGGCAGGCGCACTTCCCGGCGCCTTGCTGGCCCACGGCGTACATGTCCGCACCATGGTTCCCGGTTATCCCGCTGTCATGGCAACGCTCAAGGGCGGCAAAGTGGTGCATCGCTATGCCGATCTCTTCGGCGGCAAGGCCACGCTCGTGGCGGCAAAGGCCAAAGGCCTCGACATCATCGCCGTCGACGCGCCACACTTGTTCAACCGTCCCGGAAATCCCTACCTCGGCGCCGATGGCAAGGATTGGCCCGACAATGGCCAGCGCTTTGCCGGCCTCTCGCGCGCCGCCGCCGATGTGGCGCGTGGTGCCATCAAGGGTTACACCCCCGACATCCTGCATCTACACGATTGGCAGGCGGCCCTTGCCGCGGTTTATGTGAAATTCGAAGGCGGCCCGAAGACGGTGATGACAATTCACAACATCGCCTTCCAGGGCCAGTTCCCGGCTTCTCTTTTCGCCACGCTGGGATTGCCGGCAGCAGCCTTCGCGATCGACGGCCTCGAATATTATGGCAAAGTGGGTTTCCTCAAGGGCGGATTACAGTGTGCTGATGCCCTCACCACGGTCAGCCCCACCTACGCCAATGAAATAAGGACGCCCGATTTCGGCATGGGCCTCGACGGGCTTCTGCGCGCGCGCGGGCATGTTCTTACCGGCATCGTCAACGGCGTCGATACGGCAGTGTGGAATCCGGAAACCGATTCTAGTCTCGCCACTACCTACAACGTATCCACGCTTGCCAAGCGCGCCATCAACAAACGCGCCGTCGAAAAGCGCTTCAGCCTCGATCAGGAGGATGGCCTGCTCTATTGCGTGGTAAGCCGCCTCACCTGGCAAAAGGGCATGGATATTCTTGCGGGCTCGCTGGATAGGCTTGCTGCGTCCGGCGCGCGGCTGGCCCTCCTTGGCACCGGCGAGGTGGGAATCGAGAAAGATATTCTTGCGGGCGCAAAACGGCACGGAGGCCGCATTGGCGCCGTCATCGGTTACGACGAAACCCTATCCCATCTCATGCAGAGCGGCTCGGACGCGATCCTCGTTCCCTCGCGGTTCGAACCCTGCGGCCTCACGCAACTCCACGGGCTCCGCTATGGCTGTGTCCCCATCGTCGCCCGCACCGGCGGCCTTGCCGACACCATCATCGATGCCAACGATGCAGCACTTGCCGCGGGATCAGCGACCGGCTTCCAGTTCACGCCGGTAGATGGTCCCAGCCTCGAATCTGCGCTCGGCCGCGCCATGCGCGTTTACACCGATAAAGCCCTATGGACGGGGATGCAGAAGCGCGGCATGGAGACGGATGTGTCCTGGCAACGCAGTGCCGGGGCTTACACCGCCCTCTATCGCAATCTTCTTGGAGTTTCAGTTTGAAAGACGTGATTGAGACAGTTTCCACCACGCCGTTTGAGGGACAGAAGCCCGGCACATCGGGCCTTCGCAAAAAAGTATCGGTATTCCAGCAGCCCCACTATGCGGAAAATTTCATCCAGTCGATTTTCGATGCACTCAAGAGTTTTGCGGGAAAGACGCTGGTGATCGGTGGCGATGGCCGCTACTTCAATCGTGAAGTAATCCAGACCGCCGTGCGCATGGCCACGGCCAATGGTTTCGGCCGCGCGCTGGTGGGCCGCGACGGACTTCTTTCCACCCCGGCCGCCTCCAATCTCATCCGCCAGCACAAGGCTTTCGGCGGCATCGTTCTCTCAGCAAGCCACAATCCTGGCGGACCCGATGGCGACTTCGGCATCAAGTACAACGTAAGCAACGGCGGGCCGGCGCCCGATAAGGTGGCGGACGCGATCTTCGCCAGAACGAAAACCATTTCGTCCTACAAAATAGCACCCGGACCCGCCATTGATCTCGGGCATAACGGCATTTCAAAAATCGGCAACATGACCGTCGAAGTGATCGATCCCGTCGCGGACTATGCTGCATTGATGCAGAAGCTCTTCGATTTTGATGCGATCCGCGGCCTCTTCAAGTCCGGCTTCCGCATGCGCTTCGATGCCATGAGCGCCATCACCGGTCCCTACGCCACTGCCATTCTCGAAGGCACCTTGGGCGCACCCAAAGGCACCGTGGTCAACGGCTTGCCGCTTCCTGATTTCGGCGGCAACCACCCGGACCCCAATCTCGTCCATGCCAAGGACCTTTACGATCTCCTGATGTCTCCCGATGGCCCGGATTTTGGCGCGGCGTCCGATGGCGACGGCGACCGCAATCTCATCATCGGACGCCGCCAGTTCGTCACGCCCTCCGATTCGCTTGCCATGCTGGCCGCCAACGCCCATCTGGCGCCCGGTTACGCCAAGGGACTGGCGGGGATCGCCCGCTCCATGCCGACGAGTGCCGCCGCCGACCGCGTCGCGGCAAAGCTTGGCATTCCTTGGTATGAAACGCCGACAGGGTGGAAATATTTTGGCAATCTTCTCGATGCCGGCATGATTACGATGTGCGGCGAGGAAAGCGCTGGCACCGGCTCCGATCATGTGCGCGAGAAGGATGGCCTGTGGGCAGTCCTGCTGTGGCTTAATATTCTCGCCCGCAGGCGTCAAAGCGTCGAGACGATCGTGCGGGAGCACTGGCGTGATTATGGGCGCAACTATTATTCCCGCCACGACTACGAGGAAGTGGATACCGAAGCAGCCAACGGCCTCATGAAGGCGTTACGGGGCCAGATGGCCAAGCTGCCAGGCCAGCACAACATCAAAACAATGGACGACTTCGCCTATGACGATCCCGTCGATGGTTCGCGCACCACGGGCCAGGGTATCCGCATCCTGTTCGAGGATGGTTCGCGCATTGTCTATCGGCTTTCGGGGACTGGCACCGAGGGCGCCACGTTGCGGGTTTATATAGAGCGCTTCGAACCCGACGCGGCAAAACATGGAATTGAAACCCAGGTGGCATTGGCCGATCTCGTGGCTCTGTCGCGATCCCTGGCTGACATTGAGGCTCGTACCGGCCGGGCCGGGCCCACGGTGATCACCTGAACGCCCAACTCTCGATGACGGACGGAACGCCGTCTCCGCTCGGCGTTTTCCAACGCGGCGACGGATTGAATATCGCCGTCGTTTCACAGAATGCGGCGCGAATTTTCTTTTGCGTATTCGACGCGACAGATGAAAAGGAAATCTGCCGTCTCGCACTGCCCCAGCGTTCGGGTGATGTCCATTTCGGTTTCGTGTCAGGCCTTGGCATCGGCACGCGCTATGGCTTTCGCGCCGAAGGCCCGTGGGATGAAGCGCTGGGCCATCGCTTCGATATCCAGAAGCTGCTCGTCGATCCCTATGCCAGCGAAATCGACCGGCCGTTTACCCATTCTCCCGAACTGCTCAAGCGCGGCTTCGACACCGCGGCGATTGTTCCCAAGTCAATTGTCACCGCGCCCTCCACGGTGGCAACACCATTGCCGCCGGCCAATCCCTCCTTCATCTACGAACTTCAGGTCAGGGCTTTCACCAAATTGCATCCCGATGTGCCGCCTGAAAAACGCGGCACCGTCGCGGGTCTGGCCCATCCCGCCATCATCGATCATCTGCTCAAACTTGGAGTCGACACGGTCGAGCTCATGCCGCTGGCCGCCTGGATCGACGAGCGTCATCTGCCGTCGCTGGGGCTGACAAACGCCTGGGGCTACAACCCGGTCACCTTCATGGCCCCGGACCCCCGCCTTGCACCCGGCGGCTTTGCCGAAATCCGCAATGCGGTCGAGGCTCTTCACAGCGCCGGAATCCGGGTCATTCTCGATATCGTCCTCAATCACACGGGCGAAAGCGACGAAGAGGGCGCCACGCTGTCGATGCGCGGCCTCGACAACGCGCTCTACTATGCCCGCGCTGACGGCCGGCTGGTAAACCATACGGGCTGCGGCAACACAGTAGCGCTGGACCGGACTCCCGTCATGCAGCTTGCTCTCGATGCCCTGCACAACTGGGTGAACCGCACCGGCATTGACGGTTTTCGCTTCGATCTCGCAACTGTCATGGGCCGCTCCGCAAAGGGCTTTTCCACCGATGCGCCCCTCATTGCCGCAATCGAGCAAGACCCTGTGCTCTCCAAACTGATGATGATCGCCGAACCCTGGGATGTGGGGCCGGATGGTTACCGTCTCGGCCAGTTCCCGCCCCGATGGCATGAATGGAACGACCGCTTCTGCGATGACGTGCGCCGCTTCTGGCGCGGTGATCGCGGATCCACGGGCAACATTGCCACTCGGCTTGCAGGCTCCTCCGATATCTTCGGCCACCGGCAACCGTCGCGCAGCATCAACTATGTCGCGGCCCATGACGGCTTTACCCTCCGCGATGCGGTGACCTTCAGCGCCAAGGACAATCACGCCAACGGAGAGGGGAACCGCGATGGCAGCGCCCACGAAGTGACCTGGGTGGGTGGCGATGTGAAAACCCTGCTTGCCACCCTGTTCCTGTCGCGCGGCACGCCGATGCTAACCGCGGGCGATGAAATGGGCAGGACCCAACGCGGCAACAACAACGCCTACGCCCAGGACAACACGGTGACCTGGCTCGATTGGAAAAATGCCGATGAAGGCCTCATCGCCTTCACCGCCAAACTTGCCGAACTGCGTAAAAACCATCCACTGCTTTCGTCCGATCGATTTCTGACCGCCGCCGATGCCACCTGGCTTGGCGCCGATGGCGCTGCCATGGATTGGAACGGCAGCCACCCCCGCGTGCTGGGCCTCGTCCTTGTCGGCGAAAATGAGCGGCTTGCAGTGTGGATCAACGGCGGGGTCGCGCGCGCCGAAGCCGCTCTCCAGCCCCGCGATGGATATTCGTGGGCGCGCATCTTCTGCTCCGCCGAGGGGCCGGGGCTGCCGGGCCATTCCGTCTCCTTGTTCATCGAGCGCCGCCCGCACTCATCCGGCGTACCGGACGAGACCCTGCTGCAACTGGCAACGGCGGCCGGTGTCGAACGCCAGTGGTGGGAGATCGACGGAACGCACCACGCCGTCTCCCCCGAAAGCCTCCGCGTGATGTTGACGGCGCTCCGTGTGCCCCATGCCACGCCGGAGGACGCCCGGGAGTCC
>JACMJT010000458.1 GCA_014380505.1 Hyphomicrobiales bacterium
CATGAATACGAACATTGTTCAGAGGAGATTCTTCCAATTTCGTCAGTAGCTTGGCGACACCCATCTCATAGGGTTCGGCACCGATCAATCCGACATCGGGATGATGCTGCGCTTGCCAGACCAGATGCTCGCCGGCCCCGAAACCGACCTCCAGCCAGACATCGTGAACAGTGTTCGGAAACTGTCCTTGAGGGGGTTCGCCCACCTGATAAGAATGCTCACTTAACAGTGTTCGGCGAAGGCCCGACTGCCGCGTGGACAGCTTTGGACCCTTGCGCCGTCCGTAAAGCTTGCGGCGATGGCGGTTGGGGTGATCGGTCATCGTTGTCATCCCCGGCGAGCATCGCGCATCGGCGCGATGCCAGGGAAGGGGACCCAGGTGGGAATACTGGGTCTGGTCGATCCGCCTGGGTTCCCTTCCCCTCGCGCAGCAAAGCTGCGCTCGGCCGGGAATGACAGGTTAGCTAAGCGCAGCCTTTATCTGGTCTGCCAGATCCATTTTCTCCCACGAAAACCCACCCTCACTGTCGGGCTCGCGGCCGAAATGGCCGTAAGCCGAGGTACGGGCAAAGATCGGCTTGTTGAGATCCAGATGCTGGCGGATGCCGCGCGGCTTGAGATTCATGATCTCGGGCAGCAGCTTTTCCAGCTTGGCCTCGTCCACCTGGCCGGTGCCGTGCAGATCGACATAGACGCTGAGCGGCTCGGCCACGCCGATGGCATAGGCGAGCTGGATGGTGCAGCGGTCGGCGACGCCAGAGGCCACCACATTCTTGGCGAGGTAGCGCGCGGCATAGGCGGCCGAGCGGTCCACCTTGGTGGAATCCTTGCCCGAGAAAGCGCCGCCGCCATGCGGGGCCGCGCCGCCGTAGGTGTCGACGATGATCTTGCGCCCGGTCAGGCCGCAATCGCCATCGGGGCCGCCGATCACGAAAGAGCCGGTGGGATTGATGTGCCAGACAGTCTTTTCGTTGATCCAGGCCGCCGGCAGGACTTGGCGGATGTAAGGCTCCACGATCTTGCGGATGTCGGCGCTGGTCTGGCTTTCATGCGCGTGCTGGGTGGAGAGCACGATCTGGGTGGCTTCCACCGGCTTGCCGCCGGCATAGCGCAGAGTGACTTGGCTTTTGGCGTCGGGCAGCAGGGTCGGCTCCTTGCCTTCCTTGCGCACCTTGGCCAGCAATTCGAGCATCTTGTGGCTGTAGAACAGCGGCGCCGGCATCAGGGCCGGGGTTTCGCGGCAGGCATAGCCGAACATGATGCCCTGGTCGCCCGCGCCTTCGTCCTTGTTGCCGGATGCATCCACGCCCTGGGCGATATGCGCCGACTGAGCGTGCAGCAACACTTCGACATTGGCGTTGCGCCAATGAAAGCCATCCTGCTCATAGCCGATATCTTTGATGGCCTTGCGCGCGACGTCTTCGACATCGCCCGCTTGCACCTTTTTGGGGCCGCGAGTTTCGCCCGCGATCACCACCCGGTTGGTGGTGCAAAGGGTCTCGCAGGCGGCGCGAATATCCCAGGGGCTCATGCCTTCCTTGGGACCTTCACGGAAAAACAGATCCACCACTTCGTCCGAGATGCGGTCGCACACCTTGTCGGGGTGGCCTTCGGAAACGCTTTCGGAGGTGAACAGATAGTCGGAGCGCGCCATGGTGATCCTTAAACGTAAGTTTTGAATGGTCGCGCGACGATGCCCTCGCCGACGCTCCAAGCGGGCCCCTCCTTTACAGGGTTTGGTGGAGGGGTCAACTGCATATGTCAAATATGACATATGCTGGGACGTGGAATGGGATTCCCTATGGCGGAACCCATGCTATACAGCCGAAAACCAACCGAAAGTTCGCCTATGCGTACCGCCACCGTCGAACGCAAGACCCGCGAGACCGAAATCACCGTCTCCCTGGACCTGGACGGGACCGGCGATGCCGATATCGATACCGGCATCGGCTTTCTGGACCACATGCTGGAGAGCTTCGCACGCCACTCCATGATTGATCTCAAGGTGCGGGCCACCGGCGACCTGCATGTCGACTATCACCACACCACCGAGGACACCGCCATCGTCATCGGCCAGGCGGTGAAACAGGCGCTGGGCGATTTTTCCGGCATCACCCGCTTTGGCTCCGCCCTGATCCCCATGGACGAGGCGTTGACCCGGGTGGCGATCGACATTTCCAACCGGCCTTACCTGATCTGGCATGTGAAGATTCCCAAGCCCAAGCTGGGGGAGATGGACACCGAGCTGTTCAAGGAATGGTTCCAGGCCTTTGCCCAGAATG
>JACMJT010000058.1 GCA_014380505.1 Hyphomicrobiales bacterium
CATCGTAAGCCAGCGCCTCGGCTAAGGCCTCGTCCTCGCTTTCCGCGACGAACACCTTGCCGTCCGCGCCGTACCACGCCGGAATTTGATGACCCCACCAGAGCTGGCGCGAGATGCACCAGGGCTGGATATTGTTCATCCACTCGAAATAGGTCTTGTCCCAGTTCTTCGGTACAAAAACCGTGTCGCCCTTTTCCACCGCCGCGATGGCGGGCTTGGCGAGTTCGGCGGCGTTCACATACCATTGTTCGGTGAGCATCGGTTCGATAACCACGTTGGACCGGTCGCCAAAGGGCTGAGGGATCATCTTATCCTCGCGCCCGCGCAAGAAACCAAGCTCTTCAATTTCTTTCAGCACCATTTCACGGGCTTTATAACGGTCTTTACCGTGGTAATGGGCGGGTACATTGTTTTCCGGCGTGGAAATCATCCGCGCCTTGGTGTCCATCAACACGATGAGCGGGATATTGTTGCGCCGCGCCACTTCAAAATCGTTGGTATCATGGGCGCCGGTAATCTTGACGGCGCCCGTTCCAAATTCGGGATCTGGATATTCATCGGCGATAATCGGGATAAGCCGCTCGGCAATAGGCAGGCGCACCAGTTTTCCAATAAGGTTCCTGTAGCGTTCATCGGAGGGATGAACGGCCACCGCGCCGTCTCCCAGCATCGTTTCCGGGCGCGTGGTCGAGATCACAATTTCGGAAATGCCGTCAACTGGGCCATCGGCGAGCGGATAGGCAAATGCCCACATGGCGCCCTTCGTCTCGCGCGTCTCAACTTCCAGATCGGAGATTGCGGTTTCAAAAACCGGATCCCAGTTCACCAGGCGCTTATCCTTGTAGATCAACCCTTCCTTGTAAAGCTGCACAAAAACCTTGAGCACCGCCTTGGACAAGCCCTCGTCCATGGTGAAGCGTTCGCGGCTCCAGTCGCACGAGGCGCCGAGGCGGCGAAGCTGGCGCGAAATCGTGTCACCGGATTCTTCCTTCCATTGCCACACGCGCTTGAGGAAGGCTTCGCGGCCCATGGTGCGGCGGTCGGTGTTGTTTTCCTCCCGCAGCAGCCGCTCCACCACCATTTGCGTGGCAATGCCGGCATGGTCGGTTCCCGGCTGCCACAGCACATCGCGCCCGCGCATCCGTTCAAAGCGGGTAAGAATGTCCTGGATCGTGTTGTTGAGGGCGTGCCCCATGTGCAGCGAGCCCGTCACATTGGGCGGGGGGATCACAATGGTGAAGGGCTTGGCCTTGGGTTTGCGCCCGCTTTTGAAGAAGCCGCGCGCCTCCCATTCGGCATAGAGGCGGGCTTCCATTTCGGCAGGCAGGAAGGTCTTGTCGAGCATGGTGGGGATTCGGGGCCGGTGATTGGTGTGGCGGGCTTTAAACACCAGCCCGCACGCCCATGCAACCTGGCTGCTAAATTGGCGCTGCTACCACTTGCGTAGCGGCGCCTGGCGGGCCTCGCTGGTGAACCGGATACCGAGCTGATTGCCCCGCCGCCACACGACTTTCGCATTGCGCATCAACCCTTCGCCGGGCGTTACAAAACGAAACTCGCGAGGCACGGCGGTTTGATCACCGCAAACGATCCTGGCGCCCGTCTCGGACATATCGCGGATCGTGCAATCGACAACCGACAAATTGTTGGTCAACAGAATCTTACCCTCTTTGAGAACGCGTTGGCGTCTCGTAATCCTGCGGTGCTCCTGCGTGGAATCTTGCGCCATGGGGCTATTATAGAGGGCAAGAATCTTTCAAACCATTAAGGATTAGATGGCAATCTCACCACTTTCGTGGCGGCGCCGGCCGCGGGCTGCTGGTGAAGAGGACGCCGAGAAGTTCCTGCCGCCGCCAGACGACCCGGGCATCGCGTATGGTGTTATCACCCGGCAGCATCAGGCGGAATTCGGTCGGCACCGCGGCTTGGTCGTGGCACCTGATCTTGGCGCCAGTAGCCGAGATATCGCGCACGCAGCAATCGACCACCGACTGGAAGTTCAGTGTGACGATTTTGCCATCCTTGAGCACTTTCAGGCGTTTGGCAATGCGATGTTCAATGGTAGTCATCAACGTCCGTGGCGGAGGCAACCGGACGTTAATACTACTTACGATTGATTAATTGTTTATCTTGCAACCCAGCTAACGGCCGCGGCGGCCAACCCGCTCTATTTCTTCCCGAACCAGCCGCTCCACGAGGTTTGGAAGGTTGGCGTCCAACCAATGCTTCAGCATGCCGCGCAAGAGCTCACGGGTCATGTCCTCGATCGGTTGACCACCTGCGGGCCGGTTGAGCAGGGTTTGGGCGAGTTTGTTGAAGGCATTGCCGGCGGTAGCCTCGGCTTCAACCGAAAGCATGCCCGGATCCTCGGCTTGGGAGCCGAGAGCCTGCCGCTCATCGTCCCAGAAACCCGCTCCCGCCTCCCGCGCAAAGCGTGCGTAGGATTCACCCTGCAGGGTTTCCAAAGATCGAGTGTCGGCTTCCGCGAAACTCGGCCGCAATGTACTTGGCGGCGGACGGCCGGCAAGCCGCCGTGGCGTTAGCAGTTCCGGATCGTCATTTCGGACCTCACTTGCCCGCCGGTTGATCTTCTCGCGCAAATCCTGGATTTCGACAGCGGCGGCCGATGCTTCGTCGCCGACCTTGACCCGCAACTCGCGCATGTTGCCCTGGAAAACGACACCTTTGGATTGGCCGGCCGTGGACGACGGCATATCCCCGATATCGTCATGGATCGCTCTCCTGATGGATGCGAGCAGATCCTCCATTCTTGGTTCGGCCGTCACAGCTGTTCCCCCAAACCCCCTTCGGCGGATACCAGACTTAACTCAGCACTTCAGGCTTGTCGATACGCCTTCACATTCAATCGTATTGGCGTCCGTGCCGATCCACTTGTTACGGACCGCCCGGTAGTTCTCTTCAGCATCGTAATAGGGAACTTGCAGGCGGAGATCGTGCGCCGTGAGCTGGCCGATTGCGGCGATAAGCTGGTAGGCCGCGACCACCCGGTTGCGCTCCGCATTGACCAATGTCGTCCGGGCTATGACGACGGAGGCTTGCGCGTCGAGCACATCCAGTGTTGTGCGGGTGCCCGCGGAGAATTCCTGCTGGGTTCCCTCAAGCGCCAGTCTCGCGGCCGCGACAGCGTCCCTGCCAGCGGCTATGATTTGACGAAAGGCGATATAGGCGCTCCACGCCGCCGAAACGGCCTGCCGCACCGAGCGCGCCACCTCGATGATCTGGATGCGCCTTTGGCTGGCCAATTGCTTGGCTTCGCGCACGCGCGAATAGACCAATCCCGCTTCATAGAGCGGAACCGTCAAAAATCCGCCGATCGCCGCTGATTCCGATTTGTCGCCCCGTGGGCCCTTAAAATCTTCGTCGATCGTAGCCTCGGCGCGCATCGAAAGCTCCGGCAGCAACGGCGCCCGCTGCACTCCGATATTGTGATAGGCGGCAACCTCGACGAAAGCGGCGGCGAGGATGTTCGGATTGATTTCAGCCGCGGTGGCAAACGCGCTTTCAAGCGATGGCGGCAACCCGGTGATTTTCGGATATGTGAGTTTGCCGGGCGAGTCTCCAACGATCTGAACATATCTGGCGACGGCTTCCGCCAGAATAGCCCTCTGGTCGGCAAGCGAGGCGCGCGACTGGCTGAGGCTGGCACGGGATTGGGCCACATCGGTGCGGGTGATCTCACCCACCTCGAAACGCTCATTGGAAGCGGTGAGCTGGCCCTGCAGCACATTGACGTTTTCCTGCTGGAGAGCGACCAGCTGACGGCCGCTGTAGACATCCATATAGGCCTGGACGGCGCTGAACAGCACATCCTGCTCAGTGGCAAGCAAGTCCTGTTGTCCGGCCTTGACCGTGGCTTCGGCGGCTCTCGTTCCCTCGATGGTGCCGAAGCCGCGGAACAGCGGCTGCGACAGGGAAATTGTCAACGACCCCGGGGTGCGATCCAGGCTTTGCCGGACGGTGGTGGGCGAACCCACCGGGCCACCACCGGCCGAAGACGTGGTCGATGTTCCCTCGACCTCCTGGATATCGCCATTGACAGTCACGGTGGGACGCCAGCCCGACAAAGCCTGCGGCACCTGCTCGTCAATGGCGCGCTGGCCCGCGCGCGCGCCATTGAGCGTTGGATTACCGAGATAAGCTTTCGACAGTGCTTCCGGAAGCGTGTCCGCCCGGGCTGCCGGTGCCTGCAAGAATAGCGCGGCCATGCATAAAACCCAGGACAGCCGCCGGACCAAGGTGATTTTTTTTATAATCCCACTCATACTCGACCCCCAATACCCGCAATCTAACTCACCGCCACTTCATTAAACCCTTCAAAGATGAATGGAGCCCTTCTCCTCTCGAAGCCTGGAAGCGCCGCCACTGTAGCATCGAACGCCGGCCTGCGGGCAGTCGTCTTGCCATGAATCACCCACAGTTGCGCTTTGGCCACATCCCCCTCACCAAGCACCGCCACAATACGGCCCCCGTCGCTCGCTTGGTCAATGAGAGATTGCGGCATCTCACCCACCCGCCCTTCGACGACGATGACATCGAAGGGCCCCCTGGATTTGGCTCCTTCGGCCAATGGACCTTCGACGATTGAAACATTGGCAATGCTCCGCAGATTGTGGCGCGCCTGGGCGGCTAGAGCCGCGTCACTCTCGACCGCCGTCACATCCATCGCGAGCCTCGCCAAAACGGCCGCGCCATAGCCCGTTGCCACGCCCACGTGCAGAACCTTGTCAGTAGGTTTGATCTCCGCCAGTTGCACCAGCCGGGCAAAAGCCATGGCTTCGATCAGGTACCGCGGCACGGGTCCAGTATTCAGCGGGATGTCTTCATCCATGTAGGCCACCGCCTTGCACGCTTCAGGCACGAAATCCTCCCGCGCAATGGACGCCATGGCATCGATAATCCGGCGATCGGTTATGCCATTGGGCCGCACTTGCGATTCGACCATGGCTTCGCGGGCTGCAACAAAATTCAACATGCCAGTCCTGTAATCAACCGCCGCGTTCTTCTGTTAGCCATTACATCAACCCAAGTCCACGGGCGGGTTGTTTCATAAGTTTCCTTCGACTATAAGCCCCAGCCTCGAGGCCTCGTGGCGGAGTGGTTACGCAGAGGACTGCAAATCCTTGCACCCCGGTTCGATTCCGGGCGAGGCCTCCATGTTTCCCGAAGTTCCTCACTTGCCAGACCGCTGCGCGCCAAAGCCAAGGCGCCGCGCCAGACTGGGCCAGGTGCGGTGCAACCAATAGCCAAGCCACACGGTCAGCCGCCGCTGCATGCGCCGCGCCATGGGAATGTCGATGGCAAGGATGGCGAGGCCCAAGGGAATCATCCAGAGTCCAAGCACCGGCAGGATACTGAATACGCCCCCGAGGAGAAGCAGGAAACCGAGAGCGATCCGCACGAATGGATGGCCGGGAACGGGGAATTTGCGGCCTGCAATACTGATTTTTTTCATATTCTGGAGTGCTTGCGTTGTCATCCGGTCTTATATGTAGCAGTATACGTCAATTGTAAGGGGGCTTCACAGCCGCCGACATTGTTCTTTTCCGGCAGGATGAGCTCTGCTATATGGCCGTCACATTCCCCGATAGCTCAGTTGGTAGAGCATTCGACTGTTAATCGAATGGTCGCTGGTTCGAGTCCAGCTCGGGGAGCCAATTTCTTATGTCTCAGAATGCCCACACTCGGCACCATCACCCCCATACTGCGCATTTTTGACATCGCCAAAGCGCATGAATTCTATGTGGGCTTTCTTGGCTTCACGGTGCAATGGGAACATCGCTTTTCGGACAACGCTCCGCTCTATACGGAAGTCTCGCGCGATGATTGCATACTGCATCTCAGCGAACACCATGGCGATGCATCTCCCGGCTCCGCCGTGCGCATCCGCGTTAGGGATATTGTGGGCTTGCACCGGGATTTGACGGCCAAGGATTATCGTTTCGCCAAACCGGGTTTATGCGAAACCCCGTGGAAGACGCACGAAATTTCTGTAACCGACCCGTTCGGCAACCACTTGCATTTCTTCGAGGAACTGCCGAACCACAAGCGAAGGCCGAAGCCATGAAAATCGTGTTCTACCACAACCCGCAGAGCCGTGCTGTCATAGCCCACTGGATGCTCGAAGAGGTGGGCGCGGACTACGAACTCCGCCACATCGACCTCCAGAAGGGCGACCACAAGACACCCGAATTCCTCGCGATCAATCCCATGGGCAAGATCCCGGTCATTGTGGCGGGCAACACCGTGATCACCGAGGCTCCGGCGATCCTCGCCTGGCTGGCCGATGCCTACCCGAAAGCCGGGCTCGCACCGCCTTTGGGGTCAAGCGAGCGCGGCACCTATTACCGCTGGC
>JACMJT010000459.1 GCA_014380505.1 Hyphomicrobiales bacterium
CTGGCATCGTGCGTGCCTATGCGGCGTTGCAGGGGGTCAAAGAAAACAGGCCCAAGCTATTGGTCGGTGCGCGCCTTGTCTTCGTTGATGGCACGCCAGACATTCTCGCCTATCCCACCGACCGCGCCGCCTATGGCCGTCTCTGCCGGCTGCTGAGCGCCGGAAAACTGCGCGCCCCCAAAGGCGAATGCCATCTGGCTCTGGGCGATCTCCTCAAATGGCAGGAGGGCTTGCTGCTGGTGGTGATGGCGTCGCGCCCGGATCAGAAGGAGAGAGTGGATGACTCTCCCAAAAATTTCTGGAACAAAAACCTCGCGCACGAAGATCAAGAAGTAGGCGAACTGCCGGACGAAATATATGCTAGCAGCCCGCAAATAAGTTCCGGGGAAATCCAGTCTCTTTTGGAAAGCCTGCTTCGCGTAGCACCCGGCAGGCTTTGGCTTGGGGTTTCAATGCCGCATAAGGGCGATGACCGCCGCCGCCTGCGCGAATGGCAGCGCGTGGCGCGCGCCGCTGGTGTCCCGCTGCTGGCCACCAATGACGTGCTCTATCACGCTGCCGAACGGCGCGAACTGCAGGATGTCGTCACCTGCATCCGCGAGCATGTCACCCTGAACGAGGCCGGTCGCCTTCTGGAGATCAATGCCGAGCGGCATTTGAAAGCACCGGATGACATGGCGGAGCTTTTCACGGAAGCACCCGACGCCATCGCCGAAACTATCCGATTTGCAAACCTGATCACCTTCTCCCTCGACCAGCTCAAATACAATTATCCCGACGAACCCATACCTAAGGGAAAAACGGCGCAGGAGTATCTTGAGGAGATTTCCTGGCAAGGAGCAACTTGGCGTTATAAAGGCGTCATCCCCGACAAGGTTCGCGCCACACTGGAAAAGGAATTGGTGCTCATCGCCAAGATGGATATCGCGCCTTATTTCCTGACGGTGCATGACATCGTGAGTTATGCCAAGGCCAAGGACATTCTTTGCCAGGGGCGGGGCTCCGCAGCCAATTCCGCCGTCTGCTATGTGCTGGGCATCACCGCCGTCGATCCGATGCAGATCGATCTCCTGTTCGAACGCTTTATCAGCGAAGAACGCAAGGAGCCGCCGGACATCGATGTCGATTTCGAGCACGAGCGGCGCGAGGAAGTTATCCAGCATGTCTACAAGCGTTATGGCCATCATAACGCGGCGCTGACCGCCACCGTCATCTGCTATCGCCCGCGCAGTGCCATCCGCGAAACCGGAAAAGTCTTCGGCCTTACCGAGGACGTGACCGAAAGCCTCGCCAGCGGCGTCTGGGGAAGCTGGGGCAGCGAGTTGAAAGACTCCCAAGTCCGGCAAGGCAGGCTCGATCCAGCCAATCGGATGATTGCGCGCGCAGTCGAAACCGCCAATGAACTCATCGGCTTTCCGCGCCATCTCTCCCAGCATGTCGGCGGCTTCGTGCTGACCCGCGACCGGCTCGACGAGATCGTGCCCGTTGGCCCCGCGACCATGGAAGACCGCCATTTCATCGAATGGGACAAGGACGATATCGATGCGTTGCGCATGATGAAGGTCGATGTGCTGGCGCTCGGCATGCTCACCTGCATCCGCAAGAGCTTCGACCTGATCGAGCGCCATTACGGGAGGACACTGACGCTCGCCACCGTGCCGCGCGATGACGCGGCCGTGTACGACATGCTCTGCGAGGCCGAC
>JACMJT010000460.1 GCA_014380505.1 Hyphomicrobiales bacterium
AACTCGGTTGATTCGGCGCCGAGTGTACCGGTGACCTGGGTGAGCTGTTCGATTTGACTGGCAAGGTGGCGCGAAAAGTCCCGCATTTCACCGGTCATGACACTGGAGGTGCGCTCCAATTGCGACGTTTGGCCGACGATTTCCTCGCCCGCGGCGGCCGCCCGCCCGGCCACTTCGTCGATGGCGCGAGCCAGATCGACGGTGGTGTCGCGCATGCCTTTTTCGAGCCGGCCCAAGGTGGCATGGGCGTTGCCGATGATGGAGTCGAGGTTTTGCGTGTTGGCTTCGAGCCGGGTCAGCAGGGGATTGGCGTCATTGTTGATGATGAGGCCCGCCTGATGGAGCGCGGTACGCTGGTTCTCGATGCCCGCCACCAGACCGCGGATGCGGTCTTCGTTGCCGCCGAAGGCCCGCTCGATGGCGGCGATCTCCTTGTGGACGATTTCCTCAAGAGCTGTGGCCCGCTGCACCGCGTGTTCGACACCGCCCACAAGAAGGTCGACTTCCGACCGCACCGCCTGGGCTATGGTCGTGATACCTTCGGTGGCAATGTCCTGGGGGCGGATCAAACGCATGGCCGATTGCATCAGGACTTCCGAGACATGGCGCAATTGGGAGGCGCGCCAGAGGAAGTAGGCGACCACCCAGCCGATGCCGATGGGGAGCGCCAGGAGCGCCAAGGCCCGCATGATCTCGGGCAAGCCCCGTGATGCCACGCCGCCATCGGCCGTCAGGGTGCTGGAGAAGGTGAAGAACCAGCCGGCGATCCAGGTAAGTGAGAGAAAAAATGCCGCATAATAGGGCGCATAGGAGGGCTGGCGGCGGAGCTTGGCCAGCATCATGGAACTGCCGGGGTCGTTCTCGTTGGCTGGCCGTCCCCGTACCGGGTCTGCCTCCAAACGCACGCGCGGCTCACGGCGCCCCGCTTCGGTATTGGCTGCACGCTTGTCCGGGCGGCGTGTTTCAATTGTGTTGTTTGCCATCTTGCGTGCTCGCACCCCACAGTTACGCGGCTAACGCCGTCGCTTGGCCATCCTTGTCGCGAATCCCGCCGCAACGGAAACAGCCGTTATTGTTAACATACCCCATCGCCGATCCTGCTTGAACTGAAAGGATGGCCCAAGGCAGGGATAATTTAAGATTTGGTTAAAATTGTGGATCGAATTGAAATGATTTGCGAAACCAGGCGTTCACAGCGTTGGTTTACCGCTTCCTAGCGGGACGGTACTACGGTTGTACACAGAAACTCGGTGGAAAGTAAAACCCATGAGTACGCGGAGCAAACGCATAACGCCGGCTGCGGCCAGCCGCCGGACGGTCACGCTCGACCGGGCTCACCTCGCCCATTACACCATGGAAAACCCAGACCTTGAGCGCGAGATCATAGCGCTTTTCCTGCAGCAGCTTCCGGCGACGACGGCCATGCTCAAGGCGGCCGGGAACCAGGCAGACTGGAAACTCGCGGCCCATACGCTCAAGGGCTCTGCCGCGGCGGTGGGTGCGGCGCGCATCAATGCCTTGGCCGTTGAGCTTGAGAAATGTGTTTTTGGCGCGGCTCCAAGCGTGATCAAAGATTTGCTGGCCGCCCTTGACCGGGCCGTGACGCAGTTCCGGAAAGCAGCCGGCCGCATCTACCGGTAGGTCTGCCGGTTGTATTCCGGAGCATGATCCACTAGAACGCCGTTCGGAAAAACGAACGCTCTGCATCGGATTGTCGAAAATGGCGAAAATTACCTTTATCCAGCACAATGGAACCGAGCAGACCGTCGATGGCTTGCCCGGGATGTCGGTCATGGAAACCGCCATCAAAAACCTGGTGCCGGGCATCGATGCCGATTGCGGCGGGGCCTGCGCCTGCGCCACCTGCCATGTCTATGTGGAGCCCGAGTGGAAGGAAAAGACGGGCGCGCGCAATCCCATGGAAGAGGACATGCTCGATTTCGCCTTCGATGTTCGCGACTCAAGCCGCCTCTCCTGCCAGATCAAGGTCTCCAACGCCCTTGACGGCTTGCGAGTCCGCGTTCCTGAAAAGCAATTCTAAGAGTTCCGGAGAGTTCTTGATGTCCGACGCGATCACCACCGATGCCGTCATCATAGGCGCTGGCCCTTGCGGCCTGTTCGCCGTGTTTGAATTGGGCCTTCTCGACATCAAGTGCCACGTGATCGACATTCTCGACCGGCCCGGCGGCCAATGCGCCGAGCTTTATCCGGAAAAGCCGATCTACGATATCCCAGCCCTTACCATCGTGACGGGTGCTGAACTCACGCAGCGGCTCCTTGATCAGGCCAAGCCCTTCCATCCGGAATATCACTTCAACCAGATGGTGACGGAACTCAAGAAGCTTGATGACGGGCAGTTCGAACTCAAGACCGATGGCGGATTGGCGTTTCGCTGCAAGGTGGTTGTGGTTGCGGCGGGCGGCGGCTCGTTCCAGCCCAAGAAGCCGCCCATCCCGGGGATCGAGGCCTATGAGGGCAAATCGGTTCACTATTCCATCAAGAAAATGGAAACCTTGCGCGGCAGGGACATCCTGATCGTCGGCGGCGGCGATTCAGCGCTTGACTGGACGCTCAATCTGCAACCGATCGCGAAGAGCCTGACGCTGCTCCATCGCCGCGACGATTTCCGCGCCGCACCCGACAGCGTCAAGAAAATGCGCGAACTGGTGGCGTTAGGAAAGATGCAATTCAAGCTGGGCCAGGTCACCGGCCTCAAGGGCGAAGGAGGCCAGCTTTCGGCGGCACAGGTTAAGGGCGCGGACGGCCTGGCCTACGAGATCGAAACCAACGCCATGCTGCCCTTCTTCGGGCTCACCATGAAGCTCGGCCCAGTGGCTGGCTTTGGCCTCAACCTGCATGAAAATCTCGTGCCCGTCGATACGGAAAAGTTCGAAAGCTCCGTACCCGGAATATTCGCCATCGGCGACATCAACACCTATCCCGGCAAGCTGAAGCTCATTCTTTCCGGCTTCCATGAAGCCGCGCTGATGGCACAACAGGCCTTTCACATCAAGAACCCGGGCGAGCGCCTGGTGTTTCAGTATACGACGTCGAGTTCGAGTTTGCAGAAGAAGCTCGGCGTGGCGTGATTCTGGCCGTGTCGAACCACTAGAACGCCTGCGAGGCAGAAGGGACAAGTTTTCAATCGCCTGAATACATCAAGTCTGAGATCGCAAATTCCTGCTCGATAAAGCGACGGGCTAGCAAACGCATGACATGTGCTGCCGTGTGTAGGCGAACAATCTCATGAGTGTCATCCGGATCGGATTTGGAATG
>JACMJT010000059.1 GCA_014380505.1 Hyphomicrobiales bacterium
CTGGCCGCGGTCGGAACTGATGGCATTGAAACTGGCGCTTGGAATATGAGCAAGGGCCCCATCCCACAATTCGATTTCCGGGGCGGTCCAGCCAGTAGCGCGCGCCGTCTCTTGATCATAGCTGTGGGCCTGCAACCAGGCCACGTCATAGGCAAGGGTCTTGCCCTCGGGCGCAAACGTGAGCGACAGCGAATTGCCCTCCACCCCAGCCGATGAAATACGGATTTGCGATGGGATGTCGGCAATGGTGATCAGCCTCTGGCCGTTACCGGGCGCCCGCGTCCCGGCATCCCAGGCGTTATCGCGCAGCCAGATCGCATGAAAGCGAAGCTTCGCGCCCCCTTCAAGGGCGAGCCTGATGGCCCGCCCGTCATCCAGAATCTCAACCTTATGCATCGCAAACTCCTCGGTATCGGCGAAAAGCGTAGCCGCACCGCGAGGGGGTTGTAAATGGGAGTAGGTGCGGGGCGGCGTGATACAGATTGTGATGGGCGACAGAGACCATCACGTGAGCCGGATCCACGAATCACGAGCGGGGCAGTTCACGTAGACAGCACACCCAAAACCTGCAAATCTGCATCCAATCGCTTCCCCGAGAGAGGCGAAAAAACGAAACCTATCTGGGAGGAAATTTCAATGACGCTGAAGATGAACCGTCGTGGCCTGATGGCTGCGAGCATCGCCGCCGGCATGACCCTTGGCGCGGGCGTGGGCCTTGCCCAGGACAAGCTCCAATTGCGCCTGTCATCCGTCAATTCAGTCACCGATCAGCGCGCCATTGCCCTTATCGAGAAATTTGGCCCGGCCATTGCCGATTTCGCCACGTTCGAGCCTTACTGGGGCGGCACGCTGTTCAAGCAGGGTACGGAGCTTGAGGCCATTTCGCGCGGCAATATCGAAATGTCGATTTCCTCGGCCCAGGAAATTGCCAACTTCTTTCCGGAATTCTCGGTCTTCTCGGCGGGCTACCTGCACCGCGATGCCGCCCATCAAGTGGCCGTATTCAATGCACCCTTGATGCAGCCGTTCAAGGACAAGATTGAAGCCGATCTGGGCGTGAAGCTTCTCTCGGTCATGTATCTGGGCCGCCGCCAGATCAACCTGCGCACCGAGAAGGAAATAAAGACACCGGCCGATCTCGCCGGCCTCAAGCTGCGCATGCCTCCGTCCGAGGCCTGGCAGTTCCTCGGCAAGGCTTTGGGCGCCAACCCCGTGCCGGTGCCGTTCCCCGAACTCTATACGGCGCTGCAGACAGGTGCCGTGGATGGCCAGGATAATCCGCTTCCCACCGTGATGGACGCCAAATACTATGAAGTGACCAAGCAGATCGTGCTCACCTCGCACCTCGTCGATCTTAACTACCTGACGGTTTCAAAGAAGGCGTGGGATTCGCTCTCGCCGGAAAACCAGGCCAAGCTGCAGAAGGCGGCGGACGAGGCTTGCGAATTCGGCCGCCAGAACCAGCTCAAGAAGGAAGCGGAACTGGTTGAAGGCCTCAAGGCAAAAGGCCTCAA
>JACMJT010000461.1 GCA_014380505.1 Hyphomicrobiales bacterium
ACCCGACTGTACCTGCTGGCGCCGATCGTGCGCGGCCGCAAGGGCGAGTATCGCAAAGAACTGGCGGAGCTGCAGAAGAAGGGCTTCCAGCGCGCCAAGCTCGACGGAAAGTTCTACGACATCGGCGCCACACCAGCCCTGGACAAGAAGCTCAAGCACGATATCGAGATCGTTGTCGACCGCATCGTGGTCAAGCCGGATATCGGCAACCGCCTGCCCGATTCCATCGAGACCGCGCTCAATCTCGCCGACGGCCTGCTGGTGGTGGAATTCGCCGACGAGCGGGAAAAGGACGGCAAACAGAAACAGATCGTCTTTTCCTCCAAATTCGCCTGTCCGGTGTCGGGTTTCACCATTTCCGAAATCGAACCGCGGCTGTTTTCCTTCAACAATCCCCATGGCGCCTGTCCGGAGTGCGACGGACTGGGGGTGCAGAACTACTTTGACGAGGCGATGGTGGTGCCGGACGAAAGCCTGACCTTGCGCAAAGGCGCCGTCGCGCCCTGGGCCAAGTCGTCGTCGCCTTATTATTTGCAAACCCTGGAAGCGCTGGCGCGCCACTACAAATTTTCCATGAACGAGCCGTGGGAGGACCTGCCCAAGAAAGTGCAGCAGGTAATCCTGCACGGGTCCGGCGACGAGGTGATCAAGTTCACCTATGACGACGGCATGCGCCGCTATGACACCAAGAAAGAGTTCGAGGGCGTTATTCCCAACATGGATCGCCGCTATGGCGAAACCGATAGTGCCTGGATCCAGGAGGATCTGGAGCGCTTTCAGTCCGAGAGTCCTTGCGAGGTGTGCAACGGCTATCGCCTGAAACCGGAAGCGCTGTCGGTGAAGATTGGCGGCCTGCATGTCGGCCAGGTTTGCGGGCAATCGATCCGGGATGCCGATAGCTGGTTTCGCGACATCGACAAGAAGCTGAACAAGCAGCAAAAGGAAATTGCCGCGCGTATCCTCAAGGAAATCCGGGCCCGGCTGAAGTTCCTCAACAATGTCGGTCTGGATTATCTCACCCTGGCGCGGTCGTCGGGTACGTTATCCGGCGGCGAAAGCCAGCGTATCCGGCTCGCCTCCCAGATCGGCTCGGGCCTGACCGGGGTGCTCTATGTCCTGGACGAGCCCAGTATCGGATTGCATCAACGCGACAATGCCAAGCTGCTGGAGAGCCTGAAGGGCCTGCGCGACATGGGCAACACCGTCATCGTGGTGGAGCATGACGAAGATGCCATCCGCTCCGCCGATCATGTCATCGACATGGGCCCCGGCGCCGGCGTGCATGGCGGCCATATCATCGCCGAGGGCACCCCCGCCGACATCATCGCAAGCAAAAAGAGCCTGACCGGAAAGTATCTGAGCGGCGCGGAGAATATCCCGATTCCCGCTCAGCGCCGCAAAGCCGTGCACAATCGCTGGCTGAAGGTTGTGGGCGCACGCGGCAACAATCTCAAGAATGTCACCGCGGAAATCCCGCTGGGAACCCTGACCTGCATCACCGGCGTCTCGGGCGGCGGCAAGTCCACCCTCACCATCGAGACCCTGTACAAGGCGGCGGCGCGCAAGCTGGCCCAGGCGCGCGAGCATCCCGCACCCCACGACCGCATCGAGGGCTTGGAATTTATCGACAAGGTGATCGACATCGATCAGAGTCCGATCGGCCGTACGCCGCGCTCCAATCCCGCCACCTATA
>JACMJT010000462.1 GCA_014380505.1 Hyphomicrobiales bacterium
CAGCATCTTCCGCCACGGCAGAACCCTTGACCGTGACATCCGCCAGTCTCAGCCGCTTCGCCCTTCTCACCAATGCCACCAGTTTCGGCCCGCTAAGTTGGCGCGGTGGCCTTGAACTCACCAGCACGAACACGAAATTCGGCGGCCTGTCCGGCCTGATCATGTCCGATGAGTGCACCTCCTTGCGCGCCGTGAGTGATGCGGGCCGCTGGCTCACCGCCACTGTGGCCTACAATAAAAATGCCCTGTCAGGCCTCACTACGGCTTCCGTCGTCCCCATTCTCGATCACAAGGGAAAACCGCCACCGGGCAAGCGCTGGGGCGATGCGGAAGCAATCGCTGCCGGGCCAAACGGAAAAACCATCGTGGGCTTTGAGTCGCGCACCCGCGTGGGCGCCTATGATCTCGCAGGCAAGGGGATGACGGCCAGGTTCCAGAATCTCAATCCGCCCAAGGACATTGTGCGCGGCAAGCGCAACGGCGAGCTTGAATCCGTGGGCTATTTCAACAGCGGCGCGTTGAAGGGTTATTATATCGCCGTTGCCGAAACCAATCTTGACACCCAGGGGAATACCAAAGCCTGGGCTTGGAACGGCAAGCGCAGCATTGCCTTCTCCATCAAGCAGCTTGCAAGCTATGAGATCACCGATATCGCCCTGCTGCCAAATGGTGATGTTCTGGTTCTCCAGCGCAGCTACAGCGCCATGACTTTGCCCGGCATGGCCATGAGCCGCTTCCCCGCAAGTGACATCAAGCAGGGAAAAACCATTCAGCCCCAAACGCTGCTTGATGTGCGGGCCCCCTTCTACGCCATCGACAATATGGAGGGCCTTGCCGTTTGCGAGCGGAACGGCGAGCTCCGCCTCAACATCCTGTCTGACAATAATTTCAACACCGGCAGGCAAAGAACCCTTCTCCTGCAATTTGCCTACACGCCATGAGTCTTGTTGATCGCATCCAGACCAATCGCCTGATCTTGCGGGAGCATACCCTTCAGGATTTTGACGCCCTCCACGCCATGTGGTCCGAACCCGCAGTCTACCATCACATCATCGGCCGCCCCTCAACGCGCGAAGAGGCGTGGAACCGGCTGCTCCGCTACACCGGCCATTGGGCATTGCTCGGCTATGGCTACTGGGTGGTGGAAGAACGGGCCACTGGCACGTACGTGGGCGAAATGGGCTTCGCCGATTACCACCGTGACATTGATCCCCCGCTTGATGGGCGGCCCGAAATGGGTTGGGCTCTGAAAACCGCTGTCCATGGCAAGGGCTATGCAACCGAAGCCCTGCTCGCGATCGCGGCCTGGGGTGACGCCAATTTTCCAGGCAAGGAAACATCGGCCATTATTGCCCCCGAAAACACCGCTTCAATCCGCCTTGCCGAAAAAGTCGGTTTCGTGAAAAAGCTGGAAACCACCTACAAGGGCGAGCCCACGCTCGTGTTCTACCGCTCTTCACCTCTCCATGGTCGGGCTTGACCCGACCACCCCGACTGGATGGTCGCTTCGGAGGGCGA
>JACMJT010000463.1 GCA_014380505.1 Hyphomicrobiales bacterium
ATAGAAAAAGGGATCGCCCTCGCACAGCATGACGACGTCGCGCCCGCTGCGCAGGTGAGCTGCGATAGCGGCAGCGCCTTTATCGTAGGCTTTCTGTGCAGGCTCGCGTTCAGTGCGCATGGGCATGTCGATGGCGAGTTCAATCGCGTCATCAGGTAAAAAAGGCTTGGCGATATCGCGGGCCGTACTGTCCCGGCTGTTGGCTGCGAGGTAGGCGATCACGGGTGCCGTGGAAATGAGACGCCAGGCCTTCACCGTCATGAGTTCCGGATCGCCGGGGCCCACGCCAACGCCGTAGAGTTTTCCCAGAGTTATCACGGCTTGCGCATCCGCCATTGCGTAACGGCCATGCGCGGCTTCAGGGCGCGCAGGCGGCCAATGTGGGTGAGATGGGAGACTTCGATGCGCACCAGATCGCCGCCGTATTTTTCGTGAAGATCGTAGAGATGCAGTTCGCCCTCGATGGTGACGACGTTTACAACCATGGCGCCGCTTTGCTTGAGCATTTCCCACGCAGTTTCGAAGACGCCAGGAATTCCCAGACCGCCACCGATGAACACGGCGTCGGGTACTGCCTGGCCGGGGAGTGTTACCGGTGCGTCACCGGCAACGATCCTGAGGCGCGGGGTTCCGAGGCGATCGGCATTTTCGGCGATCATCTTCAGCCGCTCGGGATTTGACTCGAATGCGATGGCTTCGCAGCCCCGGCCGCTACGCATCCATTCGATGGCAATGGAGCCGCAACCGGCTCCGATGTCCCACAGCAAATGGTCTGGCGCCGGAGCAAGGGCGCTGAGCGTCGCGGCGCGCACTTCGCGTTTGGTGATCTGGCCATCGTGGAGAAAGGCATCATCCGGCAGCCCTGGAACTCTCGAGTATATTTTTGTGCCGGATGATGGGATGCAGTGGACGGCGAGCGTGTTGAAATCGGAAAAACCTGTGGCGGGAATAGAATTCGCGGAAAACGAGGACTGACGCTCGCGTTCGCCACCCATGTTCTCCAGCACGGTGATAGGGCTTTCGCCGAAATCGCGCGCCACGAGGCGGCGTGCTACTTCAGATATTGTGGTTGCGTCCGCCGTCAGCATGATGAGCCGAGCGCCTGGCTGGATGAAGGATTCGATGTTGGCTGCATCGCGGCCATGGAGCGTCAGCGTATCGCAATCGGACAGCGGCCAGCCGAGGCGCGCCGCGGCGAGCGTAAAGGCGGAGAGATGCGGCACAATCTCCATCTCAGCGAAGGGCACAAACTCCATGATCTTGCGAGCGACGCCATAATTCATGGGATCTCCCGTGGCGAGGATCACGGTTTTCCTGCCGCGCAGCGGCTTTATGCGATCCACGACGGCGGAGAATGGTTGCGGCCATTCACGGCGCTCTGCGTTTGAATCCGGAAGGAATGCTAGCAGCCGCGAGGAACCGACAATTACCTCGACCTCGGAAAGTTTCAGGCGGGCCCGCGTCGATAGGCCCTCGTAGCCGTCCTCGCCCATGCCGATGATGGTGAGCCATTTGGTCATGCTTCGTCTTGCGTCAGGGCGTTGACGACGGCCGCGGCCATGGCGGAGCCGCCCTTGCGGCCAAGCAGCGTCGCATAGGGGATACCGCGCGGATTTCGATGCAGTTCATCCTTCGATTCCGCCGCTCCCACAAAGCCCACGGGAAAACCCGCGATAGCCGCAGGGCGAGGCGCGCCCCCGTCGATCATGGCAAGCAATGCGAAGAGCGCGGTGGGTGCGTTGCCAATCACCACGAACGCTCCTTCAAGATGGGGCCGCCACAGCTCAACGGCGGCGGCAGAGCGTGTCGTGCCGGCGGCGGACGCCGAAGTATCATTCAGGGTGCAGACCACGTTCAAGGTTTTGCCGATGATGCCGTGGCGCACCATCTCGGCATCGACGAAGATCGGCCGCCCCTTGCGGATCGCCGTTCTGGCAGCCTCGCAAAAATCCTCGGAGATGCGAAGCTCGCGCGCAACTTCCGGCATGCCGCAGGCATGAACGATCCGCGCCGCAACCGCTTCGCTATCCGTGGGCAGCCC
>JACMJT010000464.1 GCA_014380505.1 Hyphomicrobiales bacterium
ATGGCCACTCAAGCAAATCTCCGTCCCGTCGAAGCCGACGGTCCAGACGATACCTTCCGCACCCCGCCCCACAACCTTGAGGCGGAGCAGGCGCTGCTTGGCGCCATTCTGGTGAACAATGAGGCCTGCGACCGCGTCTCGTCGTTCCTGCTGCCCGATCATTTCTCGGAAGCTATTCATGCCCGCATCTTTGAGGCGGCCTCAACCCTCATCCGCATCGGCAAGCTCGCCAGCCCCATCACGCTGAAAACCTATTTCGACAGCGACGCGACGATGAAGGAAATCGGCGGCCCCGCCTATCTGGCGCGGCTGGCGGCGTCTGCCACCACCATCATCAATGCGGAAGAATATGGCCGCATGATCTATGAGCTGGCCCAGCGAAGGAAGCTCATCGGCATCGGCACCGACATTGTGAACGAGGCCTTCGATACGCCGGTGGAGGAAACCTCCAAGGATCTCATTGAGCGCGCCGAGCAAACTCTCTACGGCCTCGCCGAAACCGGAAAATATGGCCAGGGCTTCCATCCCTTCGCCCGCGCCCTGTCGGATGCCATCGACATGGCCGCCGGCGCCTATCAGCGCGATGGCGGACTTTCAGGCATTTCGGCGGGCCTCAAGGATCTTGATGAAAAAATGGGCGGGCTCCAGGCCTCCGATCTCATCATTCTGGCCGGCCGCCCCGCCATGGGCAAAACCGCGCTCGCCACCAACATCGCCTATAATGTCGCCAAGGCCTACAAGGCCGAGCACCAGACCGATGGCACCGTGAAGGTGACGGACGGCGGCTTAGTCGCCTTCTTCTCGCTTGAAATGTCGAGCGAACAATTGGCCACCCGCATCATCGCCGAACAGTCCGGCATTTCCTCCGAGCGCATTCGCCGCGGCAAGATCACCGAGGACGAGTTCCACCGCATCGTCGAAGTCAGCCGTGAATTGCAATCGCTGCCCTTATACATCGATGCCACCGGCGGCCTCACCATCGCGCAAGTGGCAGCCCGGGCCCGCCGCCTGAAGCGCCAGCGCGGCCTCGGCCTCGTCGTGGTCGATTACTTGCAACTCCTCGGCGGCTCCGCCCGCAAAGCAGCCGAAGGCCGCGTTCAGGAAGTCTCGGAAATCACCGTGGGCCTCAAAGCCTTGGCTAAGGAACTGGCCGTTCCCATCGTCGCCCTCTCGCAGCTCTCGCGTCAGGTTGAAAACCGCGACGACAAGCGCCCGCAATTGGCAGACTTGCGCGAGTCCGGCTCCATCGAGCAGGATGCCGACGTGGTCCTCTTCATCTACCGCGAGGAATATTACCTCGCCCGCAAGGAACCCCGCCCCAACACCACCGAGCATCAGGAATGGCAGGACCTGATGGACAAGGTAAATGGCGTGGCCGAAGTCATCATCGGCAAGCAGCGCCATGGCCCTACCGGAATCGTGGAACTGCAGTTCGACGCCAGCCTCACCAAGTTCCAAAACCTCATTCGCGCCGATTACCTGCCGGAGCAATTCTCCTAGAAGTGGTATTTCCGTTGCTGTTATTGCGGGCTTCCCCGCTCTAGTCTAACCATTGTCCTGCGCAAATCACAGCTACACAGGAGGTGTCAACTATGTGCAATGCCTGCATCATCGAAAATGTAAAATCTTCAATGCTGTCCCGCCGGTCATTGTTCCGGACTTCCGCCGCCGTGGGAGTAGCCGCAGTGACAGCTGGTCTCACCACTGCAAAAACTGCACTTGCCCAATCCTCGGGCAAAGTCGTGGACCTGACCCATGCCTATGATCGCACCTTCCCCACCTTCGATGGCAAACCCGGCATTGAAATGGAGAAAGTCGTGGACTTCGCCAAGGATGGCTACACGATCTACAAGCTGACAATCTTCGAGCATACCGGCACCCATATCGACGCGCCCCTGCATTTCACCGCCGATGGCACATCGGTCGCCGACCTGGAACCCGCAAATCTGGTCTGCCCGCTCTGCATCATCGATATCAAGGCCAAGGCCAAGGACGATGGCAACACCATGGTGATGAAATCTGATATTGAGGCCTGGGTCTCCGCCAATGGCGAGATTCCCAAGGGCGCCTGCGTGGCCATGAATTCCGGCTGGGCCGAAAAAGTCGACAAGCCTGAATACCGCAACACCCCCGATGGCGCCTTCGCATTCCCTGGTTTCTCCAAGGAAGCAACTGACTTGCTCACGGAAATCGGCGCTGCCTCAATCGGTGTCGATACGCTCTCGCTTGATCCCGGAAGTTCCAAGGATTTTGCCGTGCATTATTCCTGGCTGCCTTCGGGCCACTACGGCATTGAGAACCTGGCCAACCTTGATGCGTTACCTGCCAAAGGAGCCACAATTTTTGTGGGCGCGCCAAAACACAAGACCGGCACCGGAGGTCCTGCCCGCGTGATGGCGATGGTCTGATGGCCACCGTACCACTCGCAACCGACGAAACAGCAGGGGCGCAAGCCCTTGCTGTGTTTGCTGACATCCGCGCCAAGCGCGATACGGATTATGTCAACAATTTATGGCGCGCATTGGCGTCCGATCCGGCCTTGCTCAAAGCCACGTGGGAGCGCCTGCAAATTGTCATGGCTCCAGGGGCACTTGATCCGCTGGTCAAGGAAATGATCTACCTCGCCGTTTCAGTTGCCAACAACTGCAGCTACTGCATTCATTCACATACGGCAGCGGCCAAAGCCAAGGGCATGAGCGATGCACAACACGGCGAGCTGATGGCAGTCATTGCCATGGCCTCCCAAACCAATGCGCTGGCCACCGCTATGCAGGTAGAGGTGGACGAGCGTTTCAAGGTTGTCTAGCTGTCCTCGCCCGCGAAGCGGGAGAGGAAGGGGACCCGTTGCGAAGCAATGGGGTAGGTGAGGGCACTCTGCCGGCAAAGCGCCCTCATCTATCCCATTTCACGTTGTGAAACGGGCCCCTTTCTTCTCCCGTTTCACGGGAGAAGACC
>JACMJT010000465.1 GCA_014380505.1 Hyphomicrobiales bacterium
ATGATGCGGGCCGCCCCGATGTCATGTTCGTGATCCAGCGTATTCTGGAGAGCGCCGGCAGGCTGACGCTTCTCGATCAGTCAAAGGTGATCCACCCTCACCCCGCCTTCCGCCTGTTTTCGACCGCCAACACCGTGGGCCTCGGCGACACGACGGGGCTCTACCATGGGACCCAGCAGATCAACCAGGCGCAGATGGATCGCTGGTCTATCGTGACAGCTCTCAACTATCTGCCGCACGCCCAAGAAACCGGCATCGTGCTGGCCAAGAACAAGAGCTACAACACCGACAAGGGCCGCAAGACCATCGCCAACATGGTGCGCGTCGCCGATCTCACGCGCAACGCCTTCATGCAGGGCGATCTCTCCACCGTGATGAGCCCGCGCACCGTGATCATCTGGGCCCAGAACGCCGAGATTTTCGGCGACTTGGGTTTTGCCTTCCGCGTCACCTTCCTCAACAAGTGCGACGAACTGGAACGCCCCGTGGTGGCGGAATTCTATCAGCGCTGCTTCGGCGAGGAATTGCCGGAATCCGCCGCCCACGTTGCGATTGCCTGACGGGACTCTGCTCTCGATGGCAGAAAAGGATTCCCTATCCGGCGAATTCAAGCGCGTCCTCACCGTCGCCATGAAGACCATCGCCGGTGAGCCCGAGATGACCGTGGCCTTCGGCGCCGACCAGCCCTCCCTTGCCGGCACCAAGGCCAAGCTGCCGCAGATCGGCAACGAATTCACCGCTGGCGACATCGCCATTACCCGCGGTGTTTCAGATAGCTTCGCGCTCCGTCTGTCCAACCATTCCGATCAGGTCCATGCTCGCTACCGGCCCGAGGGCAAGAATGCCCGCGCCGTGTTCGAGGCCTGCGAACAGGCCCGCGTCGAGGCGCTTGGCGCCAATGCCATGCCCGGCATGGCGGCCAATCTCCAGGCCATGCTCGACGACCGCTACCGCAAGAAGGATGTGGCTCGTTACATGGACCGCAAGGATGCGCCGCTTGAAGACGCGGTGGCGCTGGTGGTGCGCGAAAAGCTCACGGGCGCTGCGCCTCCCGAAGCGGCGCGGCCGATGCTTGAATTGTGGCGCCCGTGGATCGAGGAAAAAGCGCAAACCCAGCTGGCCCATCTGACAAACAGCATTCACGACCAGGCGGCTTTCTCACGCATGTCGCGCGATATCATTGCCGCCCTCGACATGGCCGACGAGCTTGGCGACGATCCCGACCAGTTCGACGAAAACGACAACCAGGAGGCCGAGCCCGATTCCGGCGAGCGCAACGAAACTCCGGAAGGCGATGAGCAGGAGAGCCAGCAATCCGCCATGGAGGAGTTGCAGGACGCCGAAGGCGAAACCGAGGCTGCCGAGATGGACGCCCGGCAAATGGACATGGACGACCAGCCCGACGACATGGAGGGCGAGGAACAGAACGATGGCGAGGAACCCTGGCGGCCCCAGCTTCCGTTCTCTTCCCTCTCGAATGAGGATTTCTACAAGGTTTACACCAACCAGTTCGACGAAGAGATTTCCGCCGAGGATTTATGCGATGCCGAAGAGCTGGCAAGGCTTCGCAACTATCTCGACAAGCAGCTTTCCAGCTTGCAGGGCGTCGTCGCCCGCCTGGCTAACCGCCTGCAGCGCCGCCTCATGGCCCAGCAGAACCGCTCCTGGGATTTCGACCTCGAGGAAGGGCTGCTCGATGCGGCGCGCCTCACCCGCATCATCATCGATCCCATGCACCCTTTATCTTTCAAGGTGGAGCAGGATACCCTGTTCCGCGACACGGTCGTGTCTTTGCTCCTCGACAATTCGGGCTCCATGCGCGGCCGCCCCATTACCGTTGCCGCCACTTGCGCCGATATTCTCGCCCGCACGCTGGAGCGCTGCGGCGTGAAAGTCGAGATTCTGGGCTTCACCACAAGGGCCTGGAAAGGCGGGCAAGCCCGCGAGAAATGGCTCTCCGCCAACAAACCGGGAAGCCCGGGCCGCCTGAACGATATTCGCCACATCATCTATAAGTCCGCCGACATGCCATGGCGGCGTGCGAGGCGGAACCTCGGCCTGATGATGCGCGAAGGGCTGCTGAAAGAGAACATTGATGGCGAGGCCCTGATCTGGGCTCACAACCGCCTGCTGGCGCGCCAAGAGCAGCGCCGCATCCTCATGGTGATCTCCGATGGTGCACCCGTCGACGACTCAACGCTCTCGGTCAACTCCGGCAATTATCTTGAGAAGCACCTGCGCCAGATCATCGGCGATATCGAAACACGCTCGCCCATCGAGTTGATCGCCATCGGTATCGGTCACGATGTGACCCGCTATTACAAGCGCGCCGTCACCATCGTCGATGCCGAGGAATTGGGCGGCGCCATGACTGAGAAGCTTGCTGAGCTTTTCGAAGATGACGTCCGCCGGAAATTCCCCGCCCCCAAGCAGCGCCTCAGGGCGTGAGACTGAAGCTCATTCTGGGTTTATTGGCGGCGCTTACGCTTGCCGCAAAGGCTGATCCGATTGCGATATCGACCAACCCGCTCAATGGTTTTGCAAGCCTGAGCAACGCCACGGATTTCGGCCCTTTCCTCTGGCGGGGCGGGCTTGAACTCACAAGCAGCGATGAAACTTTCGGAGGGCTCTCAGGGCTCACGCTGTCGGAGGGCTGCACCAGCGTGCTCGCGGTTAGCGACAAAGGCCGCTGGTTCCGCGCCGCGCTCGCCTATGAGGATGAACTTCTGACGGACGTTTCCGGGGGCGAGCTGGCCCCAATGCTCGACAGCAAGGGCCAGCCGCTGGCGAGTAAAGCCAACGGCGATGCCGAAGCGCTCGCTGGCCTAGGCGCCGGTCGCTACATGGTTGGTTTTGAGAGGCGCACCCGCATCGGCGTCTACGACATCGGCAAAGCCGGCTTGCAAGCCCGTTTCCAGTTGCTCAAGTCGCCGAAGGCCTTAGCCGGGGGGCCTCGGAACGGTGAACTGGAATCCGTCGGCCAATTCACCGAAGGAGATTGGAAAGGCCACTATCTCGCAATCTCCGAAAATAACACGGACCCTGATGGAGATATTCGTGGCTGGCTGTGGCAATCGGAGAAAACCGTACCCTTCGCCATCAAACGGCTTGAAGATTACGGCATCACCGACGCGGCAATCCTCCCCGATGGCGACATTCTAATTCTGGAAAGAAGCTTCGGTGCCTCGCTCCTGCCCGGCATGGCGATCCGCCGCATCAAGGCCGCCGCTATTGGGATGAACATGACGGTTAAACCTGAACTCCTTTTTTCAGGACGCGCACCTTTCTATGCCATCGACAACATGGAAGGAATCGCGCTCTGCAAGCGCAACGGCGAGACGCGTCTGACCATCGTGTCCGACAACAATTTCAACACCGCCCTGCAGCGTACCCTGTTGCTGCAATTCGCCTACGAACCATAATAGCTTTCCTTCTCCCATAGGAAGAAGGAGGGCTCCATCGCGGAACGCGATGGGAGGATGAGGGGTTACGGTGCCAAACGTCAAAGACCGTAACCCCTCACCTTCCCAAGCTTCGCTTGGGCCTCTTCCTCTCCCTATGGGAGAGGATAAACTACTTTTCGTATTTTTCCACGAAAGCTTCCGCACTCAATTCCTGCATGTCTGCGATCGCCTGGGCTAATCTGTCGTGGTCCCACTCCCACCAGGAGAGTGCAGTGATCCGTTCACTGATCTTTGGCTCGAACCGCCATCTGAGGAAGCGGGCGGGAACATCGGCGACAATGGCGTAAGCTGCCACGTCCTTCGTCACCACGGCACCCGCCGCGATCACCGCGCCATGGCCGATCGCAATACCTGGCATGATCACGGCACCTTGACCGATCCAGACGTCATTGCCGATCTCGGCGATTGCGGTCCGGCGCCGCTCGCGAAAATCCTTGTCGAGCTTAGCGCCCACGAAATATTCGTTAGGCCTGTAAGTGATCTTGTGCTGGCTCACCCGGGCAATCGGATGCTCCAGCGCATTGATGCAGGCGTTGGCGGCAATGGCGCAGAACTTGCCGATCTTCGCGTAAATGACCTGTGCGTGG
>JACMJT010000466.1 GCA_014380505.1 Hyphomicrobiales bacterium
ATGGACTTTGCTCATCTCATCCTGCCACTGCTGATACTCAACAGTGTTTGGCTTTGGCTCCTTGCGGGTCAGGTAATACTCCTCGCGGTAAATGAAGAGCACCACGTCGGCGTCCTGCTCGATGGAACCCGATTCACGCAAGTCCGATAGCTGCGGGCGCTTGTCATCGCGGTTCTCGACCTGGCGCGAGAGCTGCGACAGCGCCAGGATCGGCACATTGAGTTCCTTGGCGAGCGCCTTGAGGCCCACGGTGATTTCAGAAACTTCCTGCACCCGGCCCTCGGCGGCGCGGCGCGATGAGCCGGTGAGAAGCTGCAGATAGTCGACGACCACAAGCCCGAGGCCGCGCTGGCGCTTCAAGCGCCGGGCGCGCGCCGCCACCTGGGCGATGGTGAGGCCGCCGGTCGCATCGATATAAAGCGGCAGCGATTGCAATTCACGGCTCACCTCGACAATGCGGCTGAATTCATCCTCGGTGATCTTGCCGCGCCTGATGCGCTCGGAGGAAATCGCCGATTGTTCGGCGATGATGCGGGTGGCGAGCTGCTCGCTCGACATTTCAAGAGAGAAGAAAGCGACCACGCCGCCATCGGCCACCTTCACCGAACCATCGGTCTGGTGCTCCGCCTTGTAGGCCTTGGCCACATGATAGGCGATGTTGGTGCCGAGCGCCGTCTTGCCCATGGCGGGCCTGCCGGCGAGGATGATCAGGTCGGAGGATTGCAACCCTCCCATCTTTTCGTCGAGGTCCTTGAGGCCCGATGAAATACCCGAAAGTCCGCCGTCGCGCTGGTAAGCGTTGGCCGCCATGTCGACGGCATCGGTCAGTGCCCGGCCGAAGGGTTGAAATCCCTGGCCGTATTTGCCGGTCTCCGCCATTTCGTAAAGCGTCTGCTCGGCCCGCTCGATCACATCCTTCGAGGTATCCTCAACCAGCGTATCGAAGGCTTCATTGACGAGATCGGTGCCGATGCCGATGAGCTTGCGGCGCTGGGCAAGCTCATAGACGGTGCGGCCATATTCCTCGGCGTTGATGATGGTTGTGGCGGCGGCGGCAAGGCGGCCGAGATAGGCGGGGCCGCCGATTTCCTTCAGCGTCGCGTCATTGTCGAAATAGGTCTTGAGCGTCACGGGGCTGGCAAGCTTACCGGCGCGGATCAGCGTCGAAGCCGCCTCGTAGATGCGCGCATGCACAGGCTCGAAAAAATGATCGGGCAGCAGAAAGCCCTGGACCCGGTCGGCGGCATCGTTGTTGACGAGGATAGCGCCAAGCAGCGCCTGTTCCGCTTCCAAATTATGGGGCGGGGTGCGATAGGCATCGTCTTGGCCGCCGGAGTCGACGGGGCGGAGATTGGATTGAGCGGACATGGGGACCAGTGTGTAGCTTGATGAGTCGCGGGGAGCCGCCGTATTTCGGCGCTTATACACACTATTCACAAGTCAGAAAATGTTACTCAGCGGGAACCGATTTGAGGCGGGGGAGCTTGCTTTCCAAAGCCCGCAAGGCGTCCTCGGCATCCCGGATGTAATCGCGGGTGAGGGGCAGGGCGTGCTGGTTCTTGCAGAACTGGATCTGGAAGTTGTTGAGGCCAGCGTAGCGGAAGGTGGCCTCCGAAGCCGCCAGATAGAACTCCCACATCCGGCAGAATCTCTCGTCGTAAATTTCCCGTGCGCGCTCGCGGTTACCGGCGAAGCGTATGCCCCAATGGCGCAAGGTTTCCGCATAGTGAAGCCTGAGGATTTCGATATCGGTGATGTAAAGGCCTTGCTGCTCCAGGTGCGGAATGACTTCCGACAGTGCCGGAATATAGCCGCCGGGGAAGATATATTTCTTGATCCAGGCACTGGTGGCGCCGGGACCATCGGACCGGTTGATGGAGTGCAGCGTGGCGATGCCGTCGTCCTTCAACAGCGCGCGGCACCTGCCGAAGAATTCCTTGTAGTGAACGACACCCACATGTTCGAACATGCCCACTGAGACAATGCGGTCGAATTTCTCATCGAGATTACGATAGTCAAGAAGGCGGAACTGCGCGCGATCGTCAACACCGCGTTGGGCGGCGCGCTCGTTCGACAGCTTGTGCTGTTCCTCCGAGAGCGTGACACCGGTAACATTGGCCCCGCAGATCTCCGCGAGATAAAGGCCAAGCCCGCCCCAGCCCGAACCGATATCGAGGACTTTCATTCCAGGCTTGATGTCGAGCTTGGCGGCGAGATGGCGCTTCTTGGCAAGCTGGGCCTCTTCAAGGGACGCGCCGGGTGTTTCGAAATAGGCACAGGAATATTGCCGGTCGCGGTCCAGGAACAAATCGTAGAGCTGGCCGGAAAGATCATAATGGTGGGCGACATTGGCCTTGGCCTTGCCCACGGGGTTATATGGGTGGCGCCGCTTCAGCCATTTGCGAAATTTATAGAGAAGCTGCGCCAGCG
>JACMJT010000467.1 GCA_014380505.1 Hyphomicrobiales bacterium
ATCCTGCTCGACATTGAAGAACGCCCCAACGTCGACGCCGAACGAAGCCCGGAAATTGGAACCCTGCTGAAAGTGGATTGCCCCACCTCCATTTCCCTGGCGCTGGTTTCCGCCCTGAGTTCACCCATGCCGTCCCACGCCAGGGGTGAGCAGGAATTGCGCATTGTCGAGGTGGAATTCATCGGCGAGTTGCCCAAGGATGAGCAGGGCCGGCCAAAAGCCTTCCGCCGCGGTATTTCTTCTTATCCCTCGCTCGGCGACACGGTGTACCGCGCCAGCCGCAGCGAACTGTCGAAAGCCTATGCCTGCGATTCCGAGACCTCCATTCGCGTTGGCCACATTCAGCAGGACCCATCCATTCCCGCCATGATCAAGATCGATGAAATGCTGGGCAAGCATTTCGCCGTGCTGGGCACCACCGGCACCGGCAAATCCTGCACCGTGGCCCTCATTCTCCGCCGCATTCTGGAAAAGAACCCCCAGGCCCATATCATGCTGCTCGACGTGCACCGCGAATATGCCCAGTCCTTCAAGGGCATCTCGGAAGTCATCACGCCTGACAACATGGTCCTGCCTTTCTGGCTCCTGAACTTTGAAGAGTCCGTGGAAATCCTCATCGGCCAGCAGCCTGGCCGCGAAACCGACGTCGAAATTCTGCGCGAGCTCATTCCGCAGGCCAAGGCGCGCTACATGAACAATCAGCGCCGTGACAAAAATGGCGCAACCCCGCGCGGCTCGGTTTACGATGGTTCAAATATCGGCGTTGACACGCCGCTGCCCTACCGGACCTCTGACCTCACCGGCATTCTCGAGGAATACATCGGCAAGCTGGAACTGCGCGGCGAACTCGCCCCCTACAAGCGCCTGAAGGCCCGCATCGAAACCATCTCGCGCGATCCGCGCTATGCCTTCATGTTCGGCAGCCTCACGGTCCAGGACAACATGTCCTCGGTTCTCGCCCGCCTCTTCCGCATTCCCGTCAACGGCAAGCCCATCGCCATTGTCGAGCTGGGCGGCCTGCCTTCCGAAATCATCAACGTTGTCGTTTCGGTTCTGGCCCGCCTCGCCTTCGACTTCGGCGTGTGGAGCGCTGGCCGCATTCCCATTACCTTTGTTTGCGAGGAGGCCCATCGCTACGTTCCAATCGACAAGTCGCTTGGCTTTGAACCTACCAAGAAGGCCATTTCGCGCATCGCCAAGGAAGGCCGCAAATACGGCGTGTCGCTTTGCATGATCACCCAACGCCCCGCTGAACTGGATCCCACCATCCTGTCCCAGTGCAATACGATTTTTTCCATGCGCCTCACCAACGAGCGCGACCAGGACATCCTGCGCGCCGGCATTTCCGATGCCGCCGCCAGCCTTCTCGAGTTCATGTCCACCATGGGAACCGGCGAAGCCATCACCTTCGGCGAAGGCGTGGCACTTCCCACCCGCATCAAGTTCGACATGCTGCCCGCCGACGAAATGCCGAGGAGCAACACCGCCTCGTTCACCACGAACTGGGCCAGGGACCTGCCCGACGATTCATTCCTGAACGAGGTTGTAAACCGCTGGCGGGCCCAGACCTTCAATCCCGATAGCGCCGCCTATACGGTTGAGGCTGCACCGGCACCTGCCGTCCAGGTGGCAGTTCCGCCACAGTCTTCCATCCGGCGCGATGCCCTGCAACCGGCAGCCCCGCAAAGGCCCGGCATTCAGCCAGCCCCCCAAGGCTTCGGCCAGCACGCCCCGGCCCCGCAGTTGCGCCGCAGCTCCGATATTGCCCAGGCAAGCGCTGCCCCGCGGCCAGCCCCGGCCGTAGGCCAGCAGGCAAGCCTCGCCAACCTCATCAAACAGTTCCGGACGTAATCAAGAGGCCCTCATCCGGCCTTCGGCCACCTTCGCCCGTCCTGCGTAGCAAAGCGGAGCGGGATGGGAGAAGAGCCCGCCCCGG
>JACMJT010000468.1 GCA_014380505.1 Hyphomicrobiales bacterium
GGCGGTGATGGCTTGATGATGACCTGATATTGGTAATAGTGCTGGAGCCGGTTGGGGTTTTCGCCGTAGCGCCCGTCCTTGGGGCGGCGCGAGGGCTGCACATAGGCCGCTGCCCAGTGCCTTGGTCCAACAGCGCGCAAGGTTGTCGCCGGATGAAAGGTACCCGCTCCCACTTCCATGTCATAGGGCTGGAGAATGACGCAGCCCTTGCCACTCCAGTATTGATGGAGGGTCAGAATCAGATCCTGGAATGAGCCCCGGGGGTTGAGAGCCATGCGCTAGGCATTGCCGCAACATGCCTTGGGGGTCAAGCTAAAGAGAAATTGCTATTCCTCGCAGGTGCATTCCGCCGTTTCATCGGCAACCACTTCGGTGGTTTCTTCCGTTTCTTCGGTTTCGGATGTCTCTTCCTCTTCCGGCTCTTCTTCCGCGACTTCGCCGCCGTTGGCCCATGACAAGATAGTCTCCGTGTGGGCGGCGTTCAGTTTCATCGCCCACCAGGAATTTTGCTTGTCGTCCTGGGAGCCCGTGTGAATGCCGAGAAGCTGGCCCGGATCGCCTTCCTTCAGGCCTTTTTTGAAGAGGGGCGCTCCCATCATGGTGACGACCGTGGCGCCCTTGCCGGGACAGCGATAAAAATAGGCATTCTGTTCATTGGCATCGATTGTACAGGTGCTTTCCCACAGGGTGCTCTTCGGCACTTCGGCGAAGGGATAGCCGGTCACCGTCAACTTCTTCACGTTTTCGGATCCCTCAACGGGGCCGAAGCCGAACCAGCCCATCTGGTCGCCGGGCTTGCCTTCCAGTTCGATGAGCGCGAAGGCCAAGGTGAGGTCACCCGTGTCCTGAAAACCCTTGGGCATCCACACATTCTTCCACTTGAATGTGCCCGCTGGCGCCTCGTTTCCATTGAGGGCGGGAACGAAATCCAGATTGTCGTAGAATTTCTTGGTTTGCAGATTATAGACGCACCAGGGCGATGTGAGCACATAGTTGTTCATGACAAGGGTGCCGGTACAGCCGGACATGATCATCCCCATGCTCGCATAGGGCGATACCAGGGTATTTTTGATCTGCACGAGCTTGCCCTTGAGGGGCTTGGGCACCATTGCCTTCCCGGATTTCAACATCATTTGCAGTTTCGCGGGCACGGGAACCACCGTGTCCTGGCCATCGCGGCCGTGCCTGATGCCGGACAATCCATCGATCAGCGCATCGGAGGTAATGGGTGCTGCCTGTTCAAGGCTTTTGGGCGCCCGCATGGCGCCGGAGGTCAGACTCGCGCCAACATCGATGACATCGGCGGATTTTGCGGTATCGCCCGAACCTAATTTCGCGCTGGCGCCGTTGCGGTTCAGAAGTTCGGCGGAGGAAGCTGCGCCCGCGGCCAAAGCCAGCGTCAGTGCAGTGCAGATGATAGCTGAGGATTTGCGAATCATGGACCGTCCTTTCACAGATGCCCCCTGTCAAAGTGCGGCGCCACTAAATCACGTAAGCCTTGGCGAAAACAAGGCCCGGTTGCGGCTATTGTTCGGGATAATAAATTCCCGTGCGTGGATCCTGAGCGAGCCTGGTCACTTTCCGCGCCGGTTGCTCAGACTTCGCCCGCACCTTGGCAGCTTTCAGTCCGCCGATCATGAATCTGAGCATCTGCAGCGTGAGCAGGCTCACGGCAAGGACGGTCACAAGCTTCAAAAGAAACATGCCAATCTCCTTCATAATCCGAAACGCGCCCACAGTGCGCGCGCTTCCATTGCCTCCATGACGGACCCGGCGACATCGGTGCCGAATCCCAGCCGCTTCAGACCCCACCCGGACGCGGGTGATATGGTCCTGACCACGACCTTATCGCCAAACTTGCGCTGCAATACGTCATGAAGATGGCCGATGCCGTCGATAAGTCCAAGCTCCAGCGCCTGGCGACCCGTCCAGAAGGCGCCTGAGAACAACTCCTTCTCCTCGCCCGTGAGCTTACCTGCCCGGCGCGCCCGCACGAGCGATTTGAAGGATTCGTGCACATCGGCCTGCAGCGCCAGTAGCCGTTTCACATCTTCCTTCTTCTCCGGCTGAAAAGGATCGAGGATGGCCTTGTTGTCGCCCGCCGTATGGACGCGCCGCTCGATGCCGAGTTTTTCGATGGCGTCGACGAAGCCGAAGCCCGCCGCGATCACCCCGATCGAGCCCACGATGGAACTGTCATCGGCATAGATTTCATCTGCAGCGCAGGCAATCCAATAGCCGCCGGAGGCCGCCACGTCCTCGCAGAAGGCATAGACGGGAATCTTGTGCTTTTCAGCCAGCGCCCTGATGCGCTTATGGATGAGCGCCGCCTGGACGGCGGAGCCGCCGGGCGAGTTGATCGACAGCGCCACGCCGGCGATGCCTTTCCGCGAAAAGGCCCGGTCCAGAACCTCCTCGCTATCCTTGGCGGTGATCGCGGCTCTGAGCGGCGTGCCGACGCCAATGGCGCCGTGCAGGCGCACGTGATGGATCACGGGAACCGACTTGCGGAAGCGGAGCGGAATAAACCGTGCGAGGAAGGATTGTTTGGCCATGGCCGCTGTTAGATAGGTGTTCCGCTTAGCCCAGGCAAGTTTTCAGGGCTTCTGCCTGTCGCCCTTGCATTGGACGCAAGTGCCCTTGTGATTTTATGCATGGAGGTTTTGCAGGGAGTAACGGCTATGGCTCGATTTCCCGCCGCTGCGGAGGAAGCATTACAGGTGTTCCCCAGGTTCCCAAAGCGATGAGTGTCGCCGATCTTCGGCTCTCGAAGGCGCACTCACTTTCTGCCTTCTCCCGTGCCGTGAGGCATGGGAGAAGGTGGCCGAAGGCCGGATGAGGGCCCTTGCGGTGCTTGATTCAATCGAGAGCGGTTTGCTCTAGCGCAAGCGCCAGGCCATGCCGTCGCGGAGGATGGAATTGGCCTCGGAGGTGAATTGCGAATTCTGGTCGTGGAGCACCAGGCCGGGGAGAAGCTGCATCGGCGCCTTGGAGCCCTTGACGCCCTGGACGATCACGCGCGAGGCGGCGGTGCCGTCGCGGGCATAGAGGGGGGCGATGCGGATGTCGCCGAAACGGTCTTCCATCACATTCAAAATCTTGCCCAGGGTTTCCGCCCGGTGGACAATGGTGACGGTGCCGCGCAGCGTCACCATGGTGTGCAACACCTTGATCCAGAGGTCGAGGTCGCCGGGGCCGAAGGCGTGAGCCTGGGCCTTAAGTATATTGGGCGAAGGCGTGCCCTTGCCGTCCTCGAAATAGGGCGGATTGGCAAACGCATGATTGAAGGAACCGTGGGACGGCATGGACGCCAGGTCCTTGCGCAGCGCCTCCTTCACGTCGGCGTGGATCACCCGCAGGTTGCCGCCGAAGCCGTTGCGCTTGGCGTTCTCCTCGCAGAGCATGGCGTAGCGGGCCGCAACCTCGATCCCCGTGACATGAATGCCGGGATTGCGGGCCAGAGCGCAGAGGGCTGCGACGCCCGTGCCGATGCCCGCTTCATAGATGCTTTCACCGGCCGCACAGGGAATGGTCGCCGCAAGGAAGACCGCGTCGATACCGGCGCGATAGCCCTTTTCCGGCTGCAGGACGCTTAGCTTGCCGCCAAGAAACATGTCCTCGGTCAAGGACGCGGGGATATGCCCGCCGGGTGGCGGCGGTGGCGGTGTTGCGGCCGAATAGACTTGGGCGCTCATCTGCATATAAGCCCATTATTGATCCGGGATGGTTAGCGATGCGTTACCAAGAATGCGGCGGGCCCGGCCAATGTCGTCCTCGTTTACCATCAGCCGCCGGGGAATGGCGCCAATCGACCCCTCAACGGCGCTGGTATAGGCATCGAGCAGCACATGGTCCAAGCCATCCTCGGATAGCAGATGGGTCACATAGGACAGATAAACCAGGTCGTTGCTGCGCAGCAATTCTTTCATATTGCACTCAGAGTGCAGGCAAAGGCGGCTGGAGTCCATGGCTGAAAGCGGTCATGATTGACGATTGCTTGGGGTGTTTGGCTCGCGGCAACCGGTCGCGCTGCCCCGGCCGTGCCTCGGCCCTATGTTCAGTCTCCAAACTGGCTTGAAAGGTGACCCCCATGGGCGTCGTCATTCCCTTCGAAGGTGCTGAAAACGAAAGACGCGCCAGCCTCGATCCGCTCGTGCGCCTGGTCCAGCCGGACATGGACCGGGTCAATGAAGCGATCATGGCGCGGGCCCACAGCCATGTGGAATTGATCCCGGAGCTTGCGGGACATCTCATTAACTCCGGCGGCAAGCGCATCCGCCCCATGCTGACCATCGCCGCCGCGCGCATGTGCGGCTACCGAGGCGATCATCATCTGAAACTCGCCACCGCGGTTGAATTCATGCATACCGCGACGCTGCTCCATGACGACGTTGTCGATGAAAGCGACTTGCGGCGCGGCAAGGAAGCGGCCCGCGTCATCTGGGGCAATCAGGCCAGCGTGCTGGTGGGCGACTATCTGCTCGGCCAGGCCTTCAAGATGATGGTGGAGACGGGTTCGCTCGAAGCCCTGCGCATTCTGGCCAACGCCGCCGCCGTCATTGCCGAAGGCGAAGTGCTGCAACTCTCCATGTCACAGGATACATCCACCACGGAGGATGCCTATCTCCAGGTGATCGGCGCCAAGACGGCGGCCCTGTTTTCGGCGGCAGCCGAAGTGGGCAGCGTCGTAGCCTCGCGTCCCCGCCCGGAACAGGCCGCACTTGAGTCATATGGACGCAATCTCGGCATCGCCTTCCAGTTGATCGACGACGCACTGGATTATTCGGGGTCCGAAGCGCTTCTCGGCAAGGGCGTGGGCGATGATTTCCGCGAACGCAAGATCACGCTGCCCGTCGTGCTCTCCTACCGGCGGGGTGCTCCGGAAGAGCGCGGCTTCTGGAAGCGCACCCTCGAGGAGGGTGATCAGGCGGCGGACGATCTCACCTACGCAAAAAAGCTGATGGAGCGCCATGGCGCCATCGCCGACACCATCGACCGCGCCACCCACTACGGTGATATCGCACGCGATGCGCTGGCGATTTTCCCGGACAGCGAATGGAAATCGGCGCTTTCGGAAGCCGTCGATTTCTGCGTGGCAAGGGCGTATTGAATATAAGTCCATCAACCGGCGCTCTAGCGAACGCCGGTTCCGATGGATGAGTTCAACCAACCGCTGTTAGAAGGGGCTTTCGCATTCCCGTACTTGGCCGCTGAAGGCCACCCAGGTGTTATCGTCGAGGTTGTAAGACCGGTAGCGTTCCGAGCACCACTGGACGTGGTCATCGCCCCACTCGTAATCATCATCATCGTCATAGACACTCAGCGGAACCGTTAATGTCCACCACGGGCTGCTGTAGTAGTAGCCGTCGTAATAGTGGCGGTAGTTGGAACGGCGATTCCGGAAGCGGTCGCCATGACGTTTCCGGTCCCACCGGCTTTCATCGTTTCGACGCTTGGCGACCTCCTGCAGGAGGATATTGCCGCCGCTGTTCACTCCGTCCGTTTGCTGGACGGCAAGGAGGGCCGTAGCCGACGCGCTGCCGCCGGGCACTGCGAAAGCGCCGATGCCGAGCATCGCCGCTATCGCCAATGGGTAAAACTTGTTCATCACTAAATTCTCCATCTAACCAGGAATCGGTTGGACGAACCCGCACGGTTCGGCCTTGTTGATCAACGCGGGGGGCGCGGCGAAGGTTCCGCCGTTACCAGGGCCTCCGCAGTGAGATTCAGCCTAAAATCGCCTGTTGCACCCACCATTGCGGGTGCAACGCCGAAATAGCCCGCGCCGCCTTCCTCGCTGCATCTGGTTTTTCGAATACTCCGAAACACGTGGCGCCGGAGCCGGACATGCGGGCGAAGCGAATGCCTTGCTGGTTCTCCAGCACGGCGATTACACCGGCGATGGCGGGAACGAGCGCCACGGCCGGTAGGGTGAGATCGTTGCGCCATGCCGCAGGGTCAGAGAGATCGGTGAGGGAAGCTCCCCGGCACTCCCCCTCGGCCAGCCCGAGCTTTTGGAAGACCGCCGGCGTCTGAACCGCGATTAGGGGATTGACCAGTACGGCGTGCAGCGGTTTGAAATTTTCGAGAGGGACGATGCGCTCGCCCACACCCTGCATGCGGCAGGCCTTACCCACAAGGCAAACGGGCACATCGGCGCCAAGCGATAGGGCGGCTTGCTCGATTTCGGAGTCGATTCCTTCGATTTCCGCCAATCGCAGGAAACCCCGCATGCCCGCCGCGGCGTCGGCGGACC
>JACMJT010000469.1 GCA_014380505.1 Hyphomicrobiales bacterium
AAGGATACGGTCCTGAGGGCAAAGGGGATCGAGGTCGCGTGGTCGGTGGAGATCGGCGAGGACGTGTGGATCGGCGGCGGAGCAATCATCATGGGTGGGGTGATGATCGGCAACGGGGCGCTCGTCGGCGCCGGCGCGGTGGTGACGAAAGACGTGCCGCCGGGAGCGACGGTGGTGGGCAATCCGGCGAGCCAGATTGCGGGCGCTCCCGCGGCTTGATCCATTGGGAACAATTTTTCTCCAGCGCCGTTATATATGGTTGAATTCAGAAGGAGTAAGACGATGACCTATGTTGACGGATTTGTACTTCCTGTTCCCAAGAAAAACCTGGTGGCTTACCGCAAGATGGCGAACAAGGGCGGAAAGACTTGGATGAAGCATGGCGCGCTTTCCTATTTCGAGGCCGTGGCCGATGATGTGAAACCGGGAAAGTCCACATCATTTCCGCAGAGTGTGAAACTCAAGGACGGGGAAACCGTGATATTGGCGTGGGCCACCTACAAATCCCGCAAGCACCGGGACCACGTGATGGCGAAGGTCATGAAAGACCCGGCAATGTCAAACTACGACCTCAAGACGCTGCCCTTCGACGGCAAACGCATGTTCTGGGGCGGCTTTAAGCAATTGGTAGCCATGTAGGCTGGGTTCTGCGCGCAAAACCCCTACAAACATGTGATCGGGCCTCACTGGCTCGTGAGTAGCTCAATGGCGCGTTTGTTGCTATATCCAGGGCATGACCTGTTCGCTCACCCGCCGCAATGCCCTCGCCCTTGGTGCCGCCGCCATGGTTGCCAAGCCTGCTTTTGCGGCGGTTAAGCGCCCGGTTATTGTGGAGCTTTTCACCAGCCAGGGCTGCTCGTCCTGCCCGGCGGCGGATGCCTATTTGAAAACGCTGAAAGAGCAGCCCGATGTTTTGGCGCTGTCCTATCACGTGGATTACTGGGACTACCTGGGCTGGCGCGACACGCTTGGCGGGGCGGAATTTTCCGAGCGCCAGTACGACTATGCCGAATCGCGCGGCGATAAAAATGTTTATACGCCGCAAATGATCATCAATGGCGGCAAGCACTTTGTGGGAAGCCAACGCGACCAGATTTCGAGCGCGATTGCAACGGCCAGAACCGAAGTTGCAACGGACTGGGTCGATATGGCGATGTCGGACAACAAGACCGATGTGACGATTAACATTCCTGCCGGCGAGCCGATGAGGGAATCGACCTTGTGGCTCCTGGCATTTACCCATTCCATTTCAGTTGAAATCAAGAAGGGCGAGAACGCCGGAAGCACCGTCGAATACCATAATGTGGTGCGCAAAATGGTGCCTGCGGGCATGTGGCATGGCGAGGCGGCGAAGATTTTGCTGCCGAAAGGGAGCGTGGTTCCGCAGGGCTGCAAGGGCTGGGTGGCGCTGCTGCAGGACGGCAAGGTTGGCCGTGTTATCGGCGTCGCAGCGGGCGGAACTCCCTCCAGCGTCTGATTATTTTGGAATCTTGAATTTCAAGTGGGTGATGTGGGGCGAATTGACAGCGCGGTCACAGATGAGTTCAAGGGGTGCTGCGCCGAAATTCTCAAACAGGCGGCTGCCGCTGCCGAGCAAGACGGGAACGAG
>JACMJT010000470.1 GCA_014380505.1 Hyphomicrobiales bacterium
ATCGAAGTTTATTTGGGAAGATAGAAATGCTGAATGTCGAGAACGCAAGTCTGCATTATGGCGCGGCGCAGGCGCTGCGAGGAGTGAATGTTCAGGTTGAAAAATCCAAAATCACCTGCGTGCTGGGCCGCAACGGCGTCGGCAAAACCAGCCTGATGCGCGCCATCGTCGGACATCAGCCCTTGTCATCCGGCAAGATCACTTTTGAAGGCGCTGCATTTGGTAGAAGCGCCGCCTACGAACGTTCGCGCGCCGGCGTGGCTTACGTGCCCCAGGGCCGCGAAATATTTCCCTTGCTCACCGTGCGTGAGAATCTTGAAACCGGCTTTGCGCCTATCAAGCGTAAAGACCGTTACATTCCGGACCATGTGTTTGATCTTTTCCCGGTGTTGAAGGACATGCTGAACCGGCGCGGCGGTGACCTCTCCGGCGGGCAGCAGCAGCAGCTCGCCATTGGCCGGGCGCTGGTGACAAGGCCGAAACTACTTGTGCTCGATGAGCCGACCGAAGGCATCCAGCCTTCGATCATCAAGAATATCGGCCGCGCCATCCGCTTCCTTCGCGATAGCGCCGGGATCACCATCCTGCTGGTCGAGCAATATCTCGATTTCTGCCGGGAGCTCGCCGATCAGGTTTTCATCATGGACCGCGGCGAAATTGTCCATCAGGGGGAAGCCTCCGACCTCGACCGGGCCGATGTGCGCAAGCACTTGACGGTTTAATTTTCCGCGGGAAAGCCGCGTGGCGATAGGCTAGGCTCCGGGCCTGAACGGAGTTTCCCATGCGCCATGCCCAGCTGACTTCCCTCGACCTGCCGGATTTCGGCAGCCCCACCACTGAGCCGGAACTGGGCCGTGACATCTATGCGGCGCGCCTCAAGCAACTGCTCGCGCGGATGGCCGGCCATGGCCTTGATGCCTTGGTGATCTATGGCGACCGCGAGCATGTGGCGAATATTTCCTGGGCCACGGGCCATGATCCGCGCTTCGAGGAAGCCATCTGCATTGTCGTGCCGGGCCGCACCCCAACCCTCCTCGCCGGCAACGAAGGTTACCCCTATGCCGAAATTGCCAGCGGCAGTTTTGAGCGCGTACTGTGGCAACCCCTGAGCCTCATGGGCCAGCCCCGCGACAAGTACCGCGATCTCGCCAGCGTCCTGCGCGAAGCCGGCATGAAGAAAGACATGCACATCGGTCTTGCCGGATGGAAGGGCTTTGAAACGGAGGAGGGAGTTTTCGATCCCCACTGGTTCGAAACACCGCATTATCTCGTCGAAACGCTGAAAGGCTTCGGTACCGTCACCAACGCCGCCCTGCTCTTCATGCACGCCACCGATGGCCTGCGTGTGATCAATGAAATCGAGCAACTTGCCCGCTTTGAATATGCCGCAACCCTCACCTCGAATGCCATCCGCCGCATGATTCTCGGCGCGAGACCCGGCATGAGCGAATATGACGCCTGCCGCAACATGGCCTTCGATGGCTTCCCGCAATCCGTCCACGTCAACATGTCTTCAGGCCCGCGCGCCAAATATGGCCTGCCAAGCCCGAGCATGCGGGTGATCGAAAGGGGCGATCCCATTGTTATTGGCGTAGGTCTCATGGGCGCCTTGAATTGCCGCGCCGGGTTCATGGTGGCTGAGGCAAACGAACTGCCCGCCAACATCCGCAATTATGTCGATAAACTCGTGGCTCCCTATTTCGACGCCGCCGTGGCCTGGTACGAAACCATCGGCATCGGCGTTGAAGGTGGCACGCTTTACGAGGCCGTGATGAGCCGCCTCGGCGACCCGTTCTTCGGCATCGGCCTCAACCCGGGCCACCTCATCCACCTCGACGAATGGGTGCATTCTCCGGTGAAGAAGAACAGCAAGCAGAAATTGGCCTCCGGCATGGCGCTGCAGTGCGATATCATCCCCGCAACCGGCACACCCTATTTCATGTCCAATATCGAGGATGGCGTGGCACTCGCCGATGCGCCCACGCGCGCCGCCTTTAAGGTGAAATACCCGGAAGCCTGGAAACGGATTGAAAACCGCCGTGCCTTCATGGCCGAAAAACTCGGAATTACCTTGAAACCCGAAGTGCTGCCCTTCAGCAACATCCCCTCCTGGCTGCCGCCCTTCTGGCTTGCCCCGCACAGGGTCATGACCATGCGTTGATTACTCGCCGTAGGGACTCCAGATGTTCTTCACCTGCACCGCATGGCTCAGCAGCACCGGACCTTCACTGGACGCCGCATCGTACCAATCCGTGGCAAGCCCATGATCAACCAGCGTGCGCTTAAGATTGCCGGTGGAGAGCTTCTCGGCGTTGGCGGAATTTTCCTTCGAGCCGAACACCCACAACGCGTCCACATCATCATGCTCGGCCAGCGTCTTGAGCAGACTGTCCCGGCCACCCGTGACAATGTTGATAACGCCCGCCGGCACATCCGAGGTTTCAAGAACCTGAGAGAGATCGGTTGCCGCCAAGGGATGCCGTTCGCTTGGCACAACTACGACACGATTGCCCATCGCAATGAGCGGCGCAACCAGACTGATGAAGCCAAGCAACGGCGCTTCATCCGGACAGATGACTCCTACAACACCGAGAGGTTCGTTCATCGCAAGAGCTACGCCACGCAAGGGCGGCGAGTGAACAGCACCATCATACTTGTCAGCCCAGGCGCCATAACTGAACAATCGCTGGATAGACGCCTCGACTTCAGATTTTGCTTTCGAAACACCCGTAATCGCCTTGATGCGACTCGCAAATTCATCAGCCCGCGCCGAAAGGTTTTCCGCCATGTAGTAGAGAATTTGCGCCCGGTTATGCGCCGTGGCTTTCGACCAGCCCTCCGCTGCCCGCGCCGCCGCAACTGCATTTCGGATATCCTTGCGGTTGCCCTCGCCCACTTCGCCGACAATTCTTCCGGAAGGCGAAAGAACGGCGCGCGAATAATTTCCATCGGGCCGCGCCTGCTTCCCGCCGATGAAAAGTTTTGCCGTGCGGTCAACTGACGGTTCATCGAAATTCGGCTTCACATCCGCTTCGGTTGCAACGCGCTGAACGGCTTTCGGTTTGCGCGACGCCCATGATTTCAGTTTCAGATACTCGTGGATGCCCTCGCGCCCGCCTTCCCGGCCAAAGCCGGATTCGCGGTAGCCGCCAAAGCCCACGGCGGCATCGAAAAGATTAGTCGCATTCACCCACACCACGCCGCATTGCAGCTTGGGAGCAATGTCCAGCGCCAGTCCGATGGTCTCGCTCCACACGCTTGCTGACAGGCCATAGCGGCTGTTGTTGGCCAGCATCACCGCC
>JACMJT010000060.1 GCA_014380505.1 Hyphomicrobiales bacterium
ATCATCGTGATCGATGCGGTCGTGCCCGACTATTATGCGCGGTTTCCCAAGGCCTGCGTGGGCGGATGGGGGCGACGGGTGGTTAATGTTTCGCCCAATGGCAAGGTTCTGCCTTGTCATGCGGCTGAGACCATTCCAGGTCTGATCTTTGATAACGTGAAGGACAAGGCGCTGGAAGATATCTGGCTCAACTCCGAGGCCTTCAATGCCTACCGCGGCACCGAGTGGATGCCGGAGCCTTGCCAATCCTGCGAGCGCAAGGAAATCGACTGGGGCGGCTGCCGCTGCCAGGCGATGGCGCTCACCGGTGAAGCGGCAAACACCGACCCCGCCTGCTCACTCTCGGCCTTCAACAGCCGCATCCGCGCAATCGCGGCCGAAGGGGCCACCGCCGCGCCCCCCGATTTCCGCTATCGCCGGTTCGACGGATAGGGACACTATGAAATCGAAGCGGTTCAACCTTCATTTGTCATCCCGGCGAAAGCCGGGAGGTGGATTCACATTTGAAGTGCAACAGTTTTTGGCAGAAGACCTCTGCGGGGGTTTGGAAGTCGAGACATTTTCTGGGGGTATTGTTGTAGGTTTGCAAGAGGGCATTGAAGTGTTGATCGGAGATGGTTGCGAGATCGGTTTTACGGGGCAGGAAGCGGCGCATACGTCCGATGGCGTTTTCGATGCCGCCTTTCTGCCAGGGGGCGTGAGGATCGCAGAAGAAGGTTTGCATGGCGATGCGGTTGAGTTCTTGATGGCGGGCGAATTCGGTACCGTTGTCGAAGGTCATGGTCTGGCGGAGCGGCTGTGGCAAAGGGGCCATGAGGGCAAGCAAGGTTTGTGCGGTTGGTTCGGCGGCCTTGCTTGGCGGTCTGGTGGCGAGGAGGAGACGGGAGCAGCGGTCGTGCAGGGCGAGGATATTCTGCCCGTATTTGGCGAACATCATGAGATCGGCTTCCCAGTGTCCGGGCTGAGAGCGGTCCTGGGCTTCGGCGGGGCGCAGTTCGATAGGAACGCGGCCTTGAATGAAGCTGGCGGGGCTGCCGCCCTTGCGGCCGCGGAAGCCGCGCTTGGCCTTGGCGCGCGGCAGCAAGCGGCGCCAGGAGAAGTCGTTGGTGCGCTTGATCTGGGCATAGATGAACCGGTAGATGCTCTCGTGGCTGATGAGCGGTGCGCCATGTTCCAGGGCCAGGCGTCCGGCCACTTGTTCGGGCGACCATCCGGAGGCGAGTGCGGCGAGGACGGTGGAGCGCAGCCCGGGCTTTCGGTCGAGGCGCGAGCCTTTCCAGCGCCGGGCCTTGGCCTGGGCTTCGGCATAGGCTGGGCCATATCCGGTCTGCCGGGCGAAGTTACGCTTCAGCTCGCGGGAGATCGTCGATGGCGCGCGATCCAGAGCTGCAGCGATTTGCCGGAGCGAGCGCCCTTCGGCGTGTAGACGGGCAATGGTGAAGCGGTCATCGAGGCAAAGCTGTTGATATCTCGTTCCCATGGCAACACCTTAATCTGGTGTTGCACTTCGTTTGTGAACTCAGGGGACCCACCGTTCAGCTGTCTCGAAGGCCAAATGCTCTTTGCCGCGTTTGTCGGAGCATTGGTTGCCCAGCATTCGGCAAACCCTTGGATTGGATTGGGAGCGGCAATTCTTGCCGGTTTGGCGATGGCGCTCGTCTCGGCGTGGTTCGCGATTACGCTTTGCGCCGATCAGGTTGTGGTCGGGACCGCGATCACCCTGCTTTCGCTCGGAATAACCGGGTCGATATATCGG
>JACMJT010000471.1 GCA_014380505.1 Hyphomicrobiales bacterium
CGCGACGTGGTGATCCTGCTCGATTCGATCACGCGCCTCGGCCGGGCCTACAACACGGTCGTGCCCTCGTCCGGCAAGGTGCTGACGGGTGGCGTCGATGCCAATGCGCTGCAGCGCCCCAAGCGATTTTTTGGCGCCGCCCGCAATATCGAGGAAGGCGGCTCGCTGACGATCATTGCGACCGCGCTGATCGATACGGGCAGCCGCATGGACGAAGTCATCTTCGAAGAGTTCAAGGGAACCGGCAATTCGGAAATCATTCTGGATCGCAAGATCGCCGACAAGCGGGTGTTTCCGTCGATCGACATCCTGCGCTCGGGCACGCGCAAGGAAGAGCTTCTGGTCAAGGGCGATATCCTCAAGAAGACCTATGTGCTGCGGCGTATTCTCAACCCGATGGGCACGGTGGACGCCATCGAGTTCCTGCTCGACAAGCTCCGCCAGACCAAGACCAACGGCGATTTCTTCGATTCAATGAACGCCTGAGGACTTTACTTTCTCTCTATGCCTGGATGACCGGCTCAAGGCCGGTCATGGAGAGATAACACCGCCAGCGCGTCGTTAAGCTCAGCTTCGCTGTGGGCCGGTGCTGCGCAGGCCATGCCGCGGCAGATAAAAACAGCGGCCTTGGAATCCGTTGCGAATTTAAGCCTAGCCGGATGTTCCGTAGGCAGATCATCGGATGAGGCAATCCGGTGTACGACCGTGTCGAGCCCCGTGCGGGTTATCGCCGCCAGCAAAAGCTCCCTTGAAACGTCACCGGTTGCGACGATCTGGATTGGATCGCTGAGGTAGCGGATATTCTTCAGATAGGTGGGTGCTGCAAAGGGATTGCGCTCCACCTCGCCCGCGAAGCACTCGCCGATTTGTTGGGCAAGCTTCAGGTAGTCGGTCGATCCCGTGTAATGATGAAGAGCGGCTAGATTGGCGAGCATGACGCCGTTGGCGTTGGGCGCGGCATCGTCGTGGATGGTGCGGGTCTGAACCGGAAGTTCGCTGACGCGCCGTGAGGCGAAGAGATAGCCGCCCCTGTCATGATCCCAGTGATTTTCGAAGAGTGCTGTGGCAAGCCGGACGGCCGTTGCGATATGGGTGCTATCGCCCGTCAGAAGATGAAGCGCCCGGCAGGCGGTAATCAGATTGGCGTAATCGTCGGACGTCGCCTCATGGCGAGCGTCGCCGTCCTTGGAGGAGTGCAGGAGCCGGTTGTCGCTCCAGTGAATGCGCATGAGGCTGGCCATGGCGTGCTGGGCGGACGCAGCCCAGTCGTCCCTGCCGAACACAAACGCCGCTTCGGCCGGGCTCGCGATCATCAGTCCATTCCAATCGGCGAGGACCTTGTTGTCGAAGCCGGGAGGCACGCGGGTTCGCCGGACGCTGAGAAGAATTTTTCGCGACGCGGTGAGTTGCGCTTCGGTGTCCGGATTCTGAAGCGCTGGATTGAGGGACCGGTTGAGAATGTTGTGGGCTTCCCAATTGCCTTCCGCCTTCACTCCGTAGGTTTTGCAAAACAGGGCGGCACCGGAACCAAGGAGCCGGTCGATTTCCGATTTGCTCCAGACATAGTACTTCCCCTCCTCACCTTCGGAATCTGCATCATAACTTGATGCGAAGACGCCCTCCGGTGTGGTCATTTCCGAAAGAACAAAGTTGAGGGTTTCCTCGATTCGGATTTGGAACAGCGGGTCGCGAGTCTTGAGCCACGCCCGTGTGAGAAGGGAGACGAACTGGGCGTTGTCGTAGAGCATCTTCTCGAAATGGGGGACTAGCCAGTGGGCATCGACGGAATAGCGGGCGATGCCGCCGCCGAGGTGGTCATAGATTCCGCCTTGCGAAATTTGGGTGAGCGTGGTCGTCACCGCCGCCGCGCGACCGGGGTGGTGGGGGTGAAGCGACGTGGCCCACAGGAAATCGAAAACAGGGGCCTGAGGAAATTTGGGAGCACCCCTGAGGCCGCCCAATTGCGGGTCGACAGCATTGAGGATGATATCGGCGGCCTGGACCACCTGCTGGCCGGTGATCTCGCTCGCCTGGCCACGGGCCGGTTCGGCCTGTAGGGCCGCGACAATTGCGGTAGAACTGCTCTCGATCTTGTGCCTCTCGAGTTTCCAGAGGCGCGCGATTTCACTCAACACGTGCTTGAAACCCGGACGGCCATACTTGGACTCCGGAGGAAAGTAGGTGCCGCCCCAGAAGGGCCTGCCATCGGCGCCCAGGAACATGGTGAGGGGCCAGCCACCCTGCTCGCCCAGCGCATGGAGGGCCGTCATGTAGACCTTGTCGACATCGGGACGCTCTTCGCGGTCCACCTTGATGTTGATGAAATTGGCATTCATCAGGCCGGCGATGTCCTCGTCTTCAAAACTCTCGTGGGCCATGACATGGCACCAGTGGCAGGCGGCGTAACCGACGGAAAGCAGAACCGGCTTGTCTTCAGCCTTGGCCCGCTCAAAGGCCTGGGGCGACCAGGCCATCCAATGGACCGGATTGTCCTTGTGCTGAAGGAGGTAGGGGCTGGTTTCCGTTGCGAGGAGATTTCCGCTCATGACCCGGTAAGACCTAGGGTATGGTTGGCGGTTAGACAATGTAGGTAGCGTAAAGGCATCGATTCGACCCCGGAATGACCAGTTCAGACACGATATATGCGGTTTCGAGCGGCGCGGGTAAGGCCGGTATTGCCGTCGTCCGGGTGAGCGGCCCCCATGCGGGCAAGGCGATGACTGCACTCACGGGAAGCCTGCCCGCATCGCGCCGGGCCGTTGTCCGAAAGCTCGGCGACCCGGCAACGGGGGACCTACTGGATCAGGCCGTCGTGCTGTGGCTGCCCGGGCCGCAATCGGCAACGGGGGAAGATGTGGCGGAGTTCCACGTGCATGGACGTGCGGCGGTGATCTCTGGCCTGTTCAC
>JACMJT010000472.1 GCA_014380505.1 Hyphomicrobiales bacterium
AGCAGGATGCCGCCCGCCCGGTGCACGATACATTTGGGGACGCCCGTTGTGCCCGAGGAGTAGAGAATATACAGCGGGTGATCGAAGGGCATCCGGGGGAATGAAATCGGCCCATTATCATGACCCGCGACAAAACCCGCATAGCCCACTCCGTTGCGCAGGTCTTTCGCAACGCTCTCCGCCTCGCCAATATAATCGATGATGACCGCGCGCTCGACGGTGGGTAGCGATTGCAGCACCTCGCCAATTTTTCCGGCCATGGGGATGGTCTTGCCCGCATAATAATAGCCGTCGCAGGCGATGAGCACGCGGGGACCGATCTGGCCAAAACGATCCAGAATTCCCGATGCGCCGAAATCCGGCGAGCACGATGACCAGATGGCGCCCAGCGAGGCCACCGCTAAAAAACACACGATGGTTTCCGGCATGTTGGGAACAACGGCGCAGACCCGGTCGCCCGCCTTGATGCCGGACGCAGCCAGCGCCCGGTGCAGGCGTGCCACCGAAGCGTTCAGCTCGCGCCAGGTCATGGAGCTTCTGACCTTGTCCTCGCCCCTGAAGATCAATGCCGGCGTGTCATCGGATTTCCGCAACAGATTTTCGGCGTAGTTCAGCCTGGCATCGGGAAAGAAGCGGGCATCGCGCATCCTCGCCCCATCGATCAGGATGCGGGTGCCCCTCGTTTCCGCCGTAACGCCGCAGAAATCCCACACCTCGCTCCAGAAATCTTCCGGCTGTGCGATTGAGAAACCGTGAATGCCGTCATAGGACGCGAGGTTCAAGCCGAATCGGCCGTTGATGCGGTCGATAAACCGCTGCAAATTCGACTGCGCCTTGCGTTCGGCGCTGGGAGTCCATGGGGGCGGGCCGGTCATGCCTTCGTCTAATCATGTCACGAAAGGGCCGCAAGTCCCGGCGAAGTGGACTGATGATGATGCGCAAGGAGTATATGTGGGCGGGACTGGCCGCCGTCTGCCTGGCGGCAGTCATCGGCCTGTGGCTGCTCCTGTCGCCCGTCTGGGCACTAACGCTCTTGAAAGACAAGGTGAGCCGCAGTCTTGGCCGCGAACTTGAGGTGGCGGGCGGCGTCCATCTGGAATTTTCGCCAGAGCTTGCCGTGCGGCTGGACCGTGTCAGCCTTGCGGGCGCCACCGTCATGGATGACGATTTCATCACGGCGTCTTCGCTCCGCGTCCCCCTTACGCTCTCCGGCCTGTTCGGGCGCAGCATCGATCTTTCGGAGGTGACGCTCCGCGATGCGCAGATCGGCCTCGTCATCGACGAGATGGGACGCGCCAGTTGGCCTGCCAAACCATCGCCCGAGCCCCAGGCAGTTAAGCTCCTTATCGAAAATGGGGCGGTCCGCTTTTTCGACCGGCGCACCGCCCAGGCCTTTGCGTTCAACGAAGCCAACATGGCGGTCACCATCTCGCCCACGGGCGAATTGACCGTCGATGGCACAGCCACGATCAACCGGCAGCATGCGAAATTGCAGGCCTATGTGAAAGATATCGCGCGCGTATCGGCCACGGGCTCGCCCGCCGAACTCTCGCTTGAAGCGCCCACGCTCTCGGCCAATTTCAACGGCAGGCTCGCCACGGCGGATGGCCTCGGCCTCGCGGGAACCGTAACACTTTCAGGACCCGATCTGCGCCAGGCCCTGCGCTGGGCGGGCGGAGCGCCCGGCGGCACGTTGGGGTTCAAGGCCTTCACGCTGACCGGCGGTCTCGATGCCACGGGGCGGGCCTTCGGCGTCGAGGGCGCCGATCTCACCGTCGATGGCATGGGGGGCACAGGCGATCTTACGCTGGATTTCCGGGGCGAGACGCCGAAGCTTCAGGCGGTGATCGCCACGGACACGATCAATCTCGACAAATATATTCCCGCCGCGGGCGGGGCCGCCGGCGATTGGGGCACATCGCCCTTGGGATTTTCCGCCCTGCGGGGGCTTGATGGCGCGGTTACTCTCAATGTGAAGAATCTGATCTATTCGGGCG
>JACMJT010000008.1 GCA_014380505.1 Hyphomicrobiales bacterium
AGCGCCGTTGCCACCAGCCACGGCATGAAGCTGGCGTTCTCCACCGGGTCCCAGAACCACCAGCCGCCCCAGCCCAATTCGTAATAGGCCCACCAGGACCCCATGGCGATGCCGATGGTCAAAAACATCCAGGCCGCGAGCGTCCACGGCCTCACCCAGCGCGCCCAGGCGGCATCGACTTTGCCATCTATCAGTGCGGCGACCGCAAATGAGAAGGCAATCGAAAGACCGACGTATCCTGCGTAGAGAAACGGCGGATGGAAGGCCAATGCCGCATCCTGCAGGACGGGGTTGAGGCCATTGCCCTCGATGGGTGCTGGATCAAGCCTGGTGAAGGGATCGGACGTCAGAACCGAGAACGCCAGGAACGCAGCGCCAATCGAACCCTGAATGGCCAGCACACGGGACTTGAGTTCCAACGGCAGATTGCCGCCGAAGACAGCAACGGCTGCGCCAAAGACGGCGAGGATCAGCACCCACAGCAGCATCGAGCCCTCGTGGTTTCCCCACACACCCGCGAATTTATAGATGAGGGGCTTCGCTGAATGGGAATTCTCGAAAACATTTTGAACCGAGAAATCGGAGATCACATAGGCATGGGTCAGCGCCGCGAAAGCGACGGCGACCAGGGCGAGCTGCAGAAGTGCCGCCGGTACCGCCGTCCGCATCAGGCCGGAGTCGCCGCGCTGCGCGCCCGCCAGCGGCACGGCAAATTGAAACAGCGCCACGGCGAGCGCCAGGATGAGTGCGAAGTGACCGGTCTCGGCGATCATGGCTGCCCCTCCTGCCACACGCCCTTTTCCTTCAGCTTGTCAGCCAGATCCCTGGGCATGTAATTTTCATCATGCTTGGCCAGAACCGTATCCGCCACGAAGATGCCCGTGGCGTTGAGCATGCCCTCGGCCACCACGCCTTGCCCTTCGCGGAAAAGATCGGGCAATTGGCCATTGTAGGTGACAGGCAACGTCTTGATCGTATCGGTGACGGTGAAACTGTTCAGCGTCCCTTCGCTCTTTTTCCAACTTCCCTTTTCCACAAGACCGCCAAGACGCAACCGCTGTCCGGGCTGCACGCCCTTTTCGGAAATCTCGCTGGGAGTATAAAAAAATACAATCGTATCGCGCAGCGCAAAGAGCACGAGGCCAGCGGCAACGCCCAGCACGGCTAGGCCAGCGAGGATGACGGACAGCCGCTTCTGCTTGCGTGTCATCCCTTTTCCTCTTCGCACATAAGCGCGGCGGGTGCGGCACGCATGTTTAATCTCTCCATCACCGGCCTCCGAGCCGGTGATCCAGACTGGATGGCAGGGTCAAGCCCTGCCATGGAGAGATGCGAGTAATCGTTCACTCTATCCCCGCTTCCTTCGCCGATCCCTCGAGCGCGGACATGGCTTCCGGCTTGTCCTTGAATTGTTGGCGCGCCGCCTCGAGAGCGGCTCTCGCCTTCTCCCTCTCACCCAGCACGCCGCGGGCGCGGATCAGGCGTTGCCAGCCTTCGAGGTCGCCGCCATTGGCGGCAAGTTTCGCCTCGAGGCCATCGACCATGGATTTTATCATGGCGGCGCGGTCCGCCTCCGTCATATCAGCACTCAATTCCGCTTCGAGCGTGAAACGCAAGGGCGATTCCGGGGGCGTATCGGCGAGGAGAGATTGAAATGCGGCCAGCGCTTCCTCGCGCCGCCCTTCCTGCTTCAGGCCCAGCCCATGGAAATAGCGGGCCTTGGGCAGTTTCGGCTCGAGCTTCAGGGCTTCACCAAAGGCCCTTTGCGCTTCCGCCGTCACCATGCCCTGGCTGGCGAACACCAGCATCTCGCCATAGTCGGCGATCGTTTCCGGACTCGCCGGGCCCAGCCTCACGATATTGGCATAGGCGGTGGCCGCGTCGTCCCAGCGTTGCAGCCGCTTGTAGGCGGGCGCCAGCACCGTCCAGCCTTGAATGTCATCGGGCTGTTCCGCCAGATGGCGCTCCACCTTGGCGATCATGGCGTCGAAGTCCTGGTTCAGGATGGCATCCTCCAGCCGCGCGGCCAGCGGCACATCGGAGAGCTTAGGGCTGCCTCGTTGCAGATAGAGGGGCAACGCCACCACGGGAATCATCAGTACGCCGAGGATCGCAATCCACGGCGCATGGGATGAGCCAGTGGACGCGCCGGGAATAGCCTGCAAAAGCCTGCGGGAGATTTCATTGCGCGCGGCCTCCGCTTCCGCCTCACCGATGACGCCCCGAGCCACGTCGCGGTCAAGCTCGCTCAGTTGGTCGCGGAATACCGCGCGGTCATAGTCCGAGCGATCCGCCACGGCGGGCTCTTGCCTGAAGGGCAGAAGCAGCCAGGCCATCGCGGCCAGGCTCATTACGGTCAACACCAGCCAGATCATCATGGGACCAGAAATACAATTATCCGCGCCATTTCTTTCAAGTGCCATTGTCGCATGGCGGCATTGGGGCGTCGGAAATTCCTTTGTAGCGGCAGCGTCCATTTGTTAGATAGCGCCCATCCCAAGGGGCAAAGCTTCATGAAGCCGCGATATTCCGTCTTCGCGCTGGCGCGCAATGCGATGAACTATCACAAGGACTGGGAGCGCGCCTGGCGCTCGCCCGCTCCCAAGGCTGAATATGACGCGGTGATCGTCGGCGCCGGCGGCCATGGCCTTGCCACCGCCTACTACCTCGCCAAGAACCATAAGATGACCAATATCGCCGTGGTCGAGAAGGGCTGGCTGGGCGGCGGCAACACGGGGCGCAACACCACCATCATCCGTTCCAACTATTTGCAGGATGCCTCCATCGCCATCTATGAGCTGGCGCGCTCGCTCTATGAGGACCTGTCGCAGGAGCTCAACTACAATGTCATGTTTTCTCCGCGCGGCGTCCTCATGCTGTGCCAGACGGAACACGAGTTCCGCGCCTTCAAGCGCACCGCCCACGCCAACCGCCTCGCCGGACTCGATTGCCGCATGATCGAGCCCGCCGAAGTCAAGGAGCTCGTCCCTATCATCAACGACGATCCTTCGTGCCGTTATCCCATTCTCGGCGCCTACTACCAGCCGCGCGGCGGCACGGGCCGCCACGATGCCGTGGCCTGGGGCTATGCGCGGGGAGCCGACGCCATGGGCGTCGATATCATCCAGAACTGCGAAGTCATGGGCATCAACCGCGACGGCAACCAGGTCACCGGCCTTGAAACCACGCGGGGAACCATCCGTACCAAGAGGATTGGTGTGGTGACCGCGGGTCACGTCTCGACCATCACGGATATGGCGGGGGTACGTATGCCCATCGAGAGCCTGTGCCTGCAAGCGCTCGTCTCGGAGCCCATCAAGCCAATCATCGATTGCGTCGTCATGGCCAACACTGTCCACGGCTACATGAGCCAGTCGGACAAGGGCGAACTGGTGATCGGCGGCGGCACCGATCCCTACAACAACTATTCTCAGCGAGGCTCCTTCCCTTCGCTCGAACACACGATCACGGCACTGGTTGAAACTTTCCCGATCATTTCGCGCCTGCGCATGCTTCGCATGTGGGGCGGCGTCGTCGACATGACGGGCGACCGTTCGCCGATCATCGGCAAGACTCCGGTCGATGGCTTGTTCGTCAACTGCGGCTGGGGCACCGGCGGCTTCAAGTCCATTCCGGGTTCAGGCTTCGTCTTCGCCGATACCATCGCCAACGACCGTCCGCACCCCATCGCCGAACCCTTCGGCCTCAACCGTTTCGCCGAGGGCCGCCTGATAGACGAAAGCGTCGCAGCCGCGGTGGCGCACTGATGGAGATGCTTTCCATAACTTTCCCTCCTCGCGCAGCGGGGAGGGTGGACGCCGAAGGCGGACGGGTGGGGTCTCTCCGCGTGAGAGGTCTTTTCCACCACCCGCGTTGCACCACCCCACCCGTCACGCTCTCGCGTGACACCTTCCCCGCGCTATCGCGCGAAGAGGGAGGAGTTTCACCATGCTTCTGATCAAATGCCCCGTTTGCGGAGCTGAGGGCGACGAGACCGACTTCCATGCGGGCGGACAGGCGCATGTCCGCCGGCCCGCCACCCATGATCCCGTGAATATTACGGACGAGCAGCAGCGTGATTATCTGTTCATCCGCTACAACCCCATGGGGCTTCACTTTGAGCGCTGGCGCTGCGATAGGGGCTGCGGCAAGTGGTTTCACGCCGCGCGCGATACCATGACCATGGAGTTCAAGGCCTTCTACGGCATCACCGAACTGCCGCCCGCCAAACTCATGGACCAAACGAAAGGTCCGTGGGCGGACTATTTCAGGGACAGGAAGGCATGACCGGCAAGCCCTATCGCCTCGCCAACGGCGGCAGCCTGATCGACCGCGCGAGGAAAATTCATTTTTCCTTCGACGGCAAGCCGATGACCGGGTTTGCGGGCGACACGGTCGCCTCCGCAGTTCTTGCCTACGGCCAGCGCGTGTTCGGCCGCAGCTTCAAGTATCACCGGCCGCGCGGCGTCGTGGGCCTCGGTTCCGAGGAGATGAACGCGTTGATTGGCGTTGGCGATGGCGCCCGCCACGAGCCCAATCTGCGCGCCACCCAGGTCGAGCTTTACGATGGCTTGACCGCGGTGAGCCAGAACCGCTGGCCCTCGCTCACTTTCGATATCGGCGCCATCAACAACAAGCTGTCGCGCTTCATTCCCGGCGGCTTTTACTACAAGACGTTCATGTGGCCGAAGAGCTTCTGGAAGCACGTCTATGAGCCTCTGATCCGCCGCACGGCGGGCTTGGGGCGCGCGCCCGAGGGACGCGATCCCGACACCTACGAGCAGATTCACGTCCATTGCGATGTGCTGGTGATCGGCGCCGGCGTTGCCGGACTGGCGGCTGCGGAAGCCGCCGCAGCCTCGGGTGCGCGGGTCATTATCGCCGATGAAAATCCGCGCTTTGGCGGCGTTGCCGATATCACCGAAGGTCTCATCGATGGCCAGCCGCAGACCGAATGGGCGCGCACGAAGGCGGCGGCGTTGGCGGAGGCGGAAAATGTGCATGTGCTGGCGCGCACCACCGCCATCGGCCACTGGCATCACAATCATCTCATGCTGTTCGAGCGCCTCGCCGATCACGATCCCGCCCTGCTTGAGGCCGGCGTGCCGCGCCATCGCCTGTGGAAAGTGCGGGCGCGCCAGATCATTCTAGCGTCAGGCGCCATCGAACGCCCCATCGCCTTTGCCAACAACGACCGCCCCGGCGTCATGCTGGCCTCGGCGGCGCGCGCCATGGTGGAGCGCTACGGCGTTGCCCCCGGCGCGCAGGGCGTGGTCTTCACCAACAACGACGATGCTTATTTGACCGCGCTCTCGCTCAAGGCCGCCGGTATCGGCGTTCGCGTCGTCGACTCCCGTGGCCGGGCGGAAGGGGCGCTTGCGATCAAAGCGCGCGATGCCGGCATCGATGTGCAGGCGAGTTCCGTCATCTCCGCCGTGCACGCCACCATGGGCGGTCTCAACATCGATAGCGTCAAGGTCGCGGCCTATCGCAAGGGCCAGGGCCGCGTCATTTCGGAAAAGAAGGTGGATTGCGATTTCATCGCCATGTCGGGCGGCTGGAACCCAGCGCTGCATCTGTGGCGGCATAACGGGGGCAAGATAAAATTCGACACCGGCTTGCAAGGCTTCCGCCCGGAAAGTCACCATGACGCCATGACGGCCGTGGGCGCTGCCAGCGGCACCTTTGCCCTCGCTGACGCACTGGCGGAAGCCTGGGCGGCGGGTGAAAAAGCAGGCGGCAAGACGTCCAAGCGCAAGGCTCCCAAGATCGAACAGGCCGAGCAGAAGCCGCTCGAGGCCCTGTGGTTCGCGCCCGCCACGGGCAAATATAACGAAGGCAACAAGCACTTCATCGACTTCCAGAATGACGTCACCGCAGCCGATCTCGAACTGGCCCAGCGTGAAGGCTACGAGTCGGTCGAGCACACCAAGCGCTACACCACCTACGGCATGGCGACCGACCAGGGAAAAACATCCAATATCAACGGGTTGGGAATTTTATCTGAAGCAACGGGTAAAACTATTCCGGAAATCGGCACCACCACGTTCCGCCCGCCCTATACGCCCTTCTCCTTCGGCTCGATCGCGGGCGTACTGACCAAGAAGCTGTTCCTGCCCATCCGCCGCACGGCGATCTACCAATGGCACGTCGACAAGGGCGCTACTTTCGAACCCGTCGGCCAATGGCGCCGCGCCTACACCTACACGCGCGCGGGCGAAGACAAGCACGGCTCGATCAACCGCGAAATTCTGTGTGTGCGGAACAGAGTCGGCCTGCTCGATGCCTCGACGCTGGGCAAGATCGAGATCAAGGGGCCGGATGCGGCGGAGTTCCTCGACCGCATGTACACCAACACGTTCTC
>JACMJT010000473.1 GCA_014380505.1 Hyphomicrobiales bacterium
CCCCTGATGGAGGCCGCGTATTTGGCAGCGATGGGGGATGGGGTCAAGCGGGCCGCGAAGAGGCCCTATTCCTTGGAATCGGCGATGAGGCGGGCCATCATGGCGATGAGCTTGCGCTTGCCGCTGCTGTCGGCATCGCGGAAGGCGCGGGCGAGCGCTACGCCATCGAGGTTCATAAGCGCCGACATGACCGAATCCTCTTCTTGCGCCTCCCCGAATCCGGCATTGGTATCGACACCGGGAAGATCGTCGAAGAAAAACTGGGCCGGCACGCCCAGGGTCTTGGCGGCATAGTAAAGCCTGCTGGCGCTGATGCGGTTGGTGCCCTTCTCGTATTTCTGCACCTGCTGGAAGGTGATGCCCAGAAGTTCGCCCAGTTTCTCCTGGCTCATGCCGACGATCTGGCGGCGCATGCGGATGCGGTTGCCGACATGCACGTCAATGAAATTGGGGTCTCTTCTTGTCATCTATATCCCGCATAATGGAGTCGCCGAAATCGCGCAATCGAATTGCATCTAATGCTTAACCCGTATCGCCCCTGCGAAAACAAGGATAAATGAGAGCAAAATGGTAAACACGCCATCGCCGAAACGGCTGTAAACCGTGGGCGGCAGCGCCTCCGGCAGGGCCTGGTCGAGGACGCCCTGTTGGCCCAAGGCAAGTGCGGCCCGGATGCGGCCATAGGGGTCGATCACCGCCGAAATGCCGGTGTTGGCGGCGCGCGCCATGGGGAGGCCCTGCTCGATGGTCCGGAGCCTTGCCTGGGCCAAATGCTGCCAGGGGCCTGTGGAATTTCCAAACCAGCCATCGTTTGTGACATTGAGGAGCCATTGGGGGCGCTTTGCGGGATCAACCAGGCGGTCCGGAAAAATCGCCTCATAGCAGATGAGGAGGCCCACGGGCGGGGCATTTGGAATATCGATGGTGGCGGGACCGGGGCCTGGAACGAAATTACCGGGAAGAGTGACGATCCGGCTGAATCCCAGGGGCTGGAACAATCCCGCGAGCGGCAGATATTCACCGCCCGGCACCAGACGCCATTTGTCATATCTGGCGGCGACATCAGCGAGGCCGTTAAAGACGATGACGCTGTTGTGCACGAGGACGCTGTTGAAGGACTGCCCTTGCAGGAGATCGCGGCGGAGCGCGCCCGTGATGAGCACGGTTCGGCCGCCGAGGAGCTGGCGGAGTTCAAGCGCCACAGCACCCCCTTCGTCGATCAGAAAGGGCACCGCCGATTCGGGCCAGATGACATGGGTGCGGCTGGCGATGCCTTGGGGATTTTCCGCCGTGGCCTCCGACGACAGCGCCAGCATTGTGTCGAAGATCGGCCGCGCATTTTCGCCGCGCCATTTGCCATCCTGCCCGATGTTGGGCTGCACAATGCGGAGGCTCACATCGGCGACATCCGTATCGATTGCCGTGGACAGGCGATACCACCCGTAGCCCCACGCGATTGGCAAAAGCAGCAGCAGCCCCGCCGCCGCGATCCGGTGGCGGGCCCCTACGAAAACCAGCGGCAGACCCGCCCACAGGACGATCAGCAGCGTGAGGCCAGTCATGCCTGCGAGCGATGCCAACTGCGCCACCGCCCCCATGCCATCGACCGCGAGGCCGGGCGCCGCCCAGGGAAAGCCCGTGAACAGGTGGCCGCGCAACCATTCGGCGATCGCCAGCACCGCCGCAAAGCCCAGGACAAGACGCAATCCCCGCAACGCGAGGGCATTCACCACGAGCGCCGCCAATCCCCAATAGATGGCCATGGCGGCGGCCAGGCCCAGGACGGCGAAGGGCATCATCCACAGATAGGTCGCGGCATCGACGAGGAAGGCGTAGCCGATCCAGTGCAGGGCGGGGAGGAAATAGCCAAGCCCGAAGAGCCATCCCGTCAGGAACGATTGCGCCAAGGACCGGGGCTTCAAGCCTTCGAGCAGCAACAGCAGGGCCGGCACGGCAAGAAACAGCACCGGCCAAAGACCGATGGGCGGCATCGCCAGCGCCGCCGCCGCTCCCAGCCCCAGCGCCAGAAAATTCCGCCGCCAGCCGGTCAGTGCACGGATTGTATCGGTAATCCGAATCATCGCCGCACTATAGGTGTTTGATGCAATCTCCCTCAATTCGTCATCCCGGCGAAAGCCGGGATCCACGGTTGCAGCTTGCGCGATCTACTGATGGAGAGTTTGTCACGCGGCTAAATGGATCCCGGCTTTCGCCGGGATGACGTGCGGGGGCCGGTCATCAGCCCCGCCGCTTCGCCACGTCCTCGGCCATGGAGCAGAGGAGTTCGAACATCATGGTGGCCCCGGCGTAGGCCGTCATGCCCGAGGGATCGAAGGGGGGCGAGACTTCCACCACGTCGGCGCCCACGATGTGCAAACCCCTCAGTCCACGGAGCAACTGCTGGGCCTGGAACGTGGTGAAACCGCCAACCTCGGGCGTGCCGGTTCCAGGCGCATAGACGGGATCGAGCATGTCGATGTCGAAGCTCACGTAGATGGGATCGTCGCCCACGATCTTGCGCGCTTCGGCCATGATCGCCTTGGGGCCTTTCTCCAGGGCTTCCTCGATCCGCACCAGCCTGACCCCCATCTTCTCGCCGTATTCGAAATCGTCGAGATCGTACATGGAGCCGCGAAGTCCGATCTGCACCGTGCGCTTGGGATCGAGCACGCCCTCTTCGATGGCGCGGCGAAAGGGCGTGCCATGGGTATATTTGAAGCCGCCGAAATAATCGTCGTAGAGATCCGTATGGGCATCGAAATGAATCATGCCGACGGGCTTCTTTTCACCGACGGCCCGCAACACCGGCAGCGAGCACAGATGATCGCCGCCAGCCGACAGTGGCCTGATGCCCTTGGTCACGAGTTTTTTGAAATAGGTCTCGACCCGCTTCAGCGCATCGTTGACGTCCGCCGGATTGACCGGGCAATCGCCGAGATCGGCCACGTTGGC
>JACMJT010000474.1 GCA_014380505.1 Hyphomicrobiales bacterium
CGAAAAAGCCCACCATGCCCTGGAGCTGCCAATGCTCTCGACCCGCGATCGGCATGCCGACTATAATATCTTCCTGACCACTCCAACGGTGTAAGGCTATCTTGGCGAGGGCGACAAGAACCGTAGCCAAGGTTGTTTTGTGCGCCATGCCTAAGGTACTTAGTTGCCGCATCTGTACCTCCGATGCTTCCACCAGGGCCACTTCGCATTGGTAACTACGGATCAACGGTCGCGGATAATCGATTGGAAGATATTCGGCGGTAGCAAGATCTTTTAATTTCTTGTGCCAATAATCACGAGCAGCCAGTACGTCACCGTGGTCTAATTGCTTGTTTCGCCAAACGCTATAATCCTTGTATTGGGCGCCCAGCCGAGGCAAATCAGCGAGCCGCCTTTCGGCATGGGCATTGTATAGACGGGTGAGTTCTTGCAGCAGTATCCGGACCGACCATCCATCGCTGACAATGTGATGCATCGTGACGATAAACATATGATCCTCGGCATCAATCTTGACAACAGTCCCTCGAATGAGCGGTCCATTTCTAAGGTCGAACGGTCGATTGCGTTCAAGCAAAGCGAACTCATCGGCTTTTTCCGCAGCTTGCCGATTACCACAAAGATCAATTTCAGTCCAATAAGCCTTTGCTGTTGCCATGACGATTTGGCGTGGCTCGCCCTCGATCAACCGGAAGACAGTCCGTAACGCTTCATGACGCTCGATTATTGAGGTAAAAGCAAGGCTGAGCGCGTGAACATCAAGTGAGCCTTTTAGGCGGTAGCTTGCCGGCATCGTGTATGCAGTGGCATGAGTCCCGAGTTGATTGGCAAGCCAGAGGCGTAGTTGAGGTCGCGACAAAGGGTAGGAGTCTGCTGCAGGCTGCGGTGAGAGCAGCCTCACGCCTGCCATCGAATGGTTTTCAATCCAAGTTGCCATCGCCGAGACGGTTCTTGTTTCGAAAACATGACTTATGCGCATATCCAGACCCAGCTCTGATTGAATGGCGCCAGCAAGCCTGATAGAAAGCAAGCTGTGTCCCCCCAGCTCGAAAAAATCATCATGCAGCCCGATATGAGTTATGCCAAGCACGCTTTGCCAGATGTGTATTAGCTTCAATTCCACACAGCTCTTTGGCTGTTCATCAATTATCTTAGGCAGCGGTTGGGATTGAGGGACGGGCAATGCGTTTTTGTCAATTTTTCCATTTGGCGAAAGTGGCAGGCGAGGAAGCGCCACGAAAATGCCAGGCACCATGAACTCAGGGACCTTCATCCGAAGGGCATTCTTAAGTGCGACGGCATCAAATTTTGCCTCTGTGCGGATGGCTTCGGTGGCGACATAGGCGCAAAGGATGCGGTCGGCGCTGGTTTTACCATGGGCCAGCACAACCACGTCCCGCGTGCCAGTGATGTCGCGTAGGACGGCCTCTATTTCGCCGAGTTCGATGCGGTATCCGCGGATTTTCACCTGTTGATCGGTGCGGCCCAAAAATTCTAGCGCGCCGTCGTCCTGTACCACCGCGAGGTCGCCGGTGCGGTACATGCGCCCGCCCGGCTCGAAGGAACAAGCAACAAACTTTCCCGCAGTGAGCTCCGGCTTTCCGAGGTAGCCGCTGCCGAGGCCGATGCCCGCGATGCAGAGTTCACCCGGGATGCCAATGGGGCGCAGTTGCAGGCGCTCGTCCACTACGTAGGTGCGGACATTCCAGATCGGCCGACCGGTCAGCGCGGTCGCCCGTTGGCCAAGCTCCACCGGCTCGATGCGATGACTCACGGCCACATCCGCGCACTCGGTCGGCCCGTAACTGTTGATCACCCGGCCCCGGCAATTTTCCGAGGCATACCAGGGTTGTAATTCGCGCGTGGTGATCGGCTCGCCGCCCAGCACAACATATTCCACGGATCGCAGCGCCGCGTACTCCTCGGCGCGGCAAACGTCGAGCAATGCGTTAAACATGCTCGGCGTACAATTGATCCAGGTGAGCGCGCGATCACTCGCCAGCCGGGCGACGGCGGCCGGATCGAAGATTCCCTCGATGGGCAGGCAAAGCTCGCCGCCTACCAGCAAGGGGGCGTACACGTTTTTCTGGGTCAGATCAAAACTGAGGGAAGTCAGCAGCGTGGTCCGGCTCGCCGCCTCGGCCTCTAGCTCCGCGAGATACCACTGTAGCAGGTTGGAGAAACCGCGATGATACACACCGCTGCCCTTGGGCCGGCCGGTCGAGCCCGAAGTATAGATGACATAGACCAAGTCATTCGGGCCAGCGATCGGCGGCAGGTTGGTATCGTCGCCCGCCGCTGTGGGCAGGTCCGCCGACAAGAATATGGTCCCGCCGGTCTCCTGGTTTTGGTCCGCCCCGGCTACAGGGCTTCCGATGACCACACGCGCCTTTGCGTCCGTCAGCATGTGACGAATCCGGTCGGCCGGATATCCCGGGTCGATCGGCACATAGGCCGCTCCGGCCTTCATTATGGCCAGCAAGCCGATAACCGTTTCGATACTCGGCACGGCGTAAATCGCCACCAGCTCGTTTGTCGAACCCAGTTTCCCCCGCAAAACCCGAGCCAGGCGGTTCGCCTTAGCGTTGAGTTCGCGGTAGCTGATCCGCTCCGTCCCGCAGGATATCGCCGCCGCTTCCGGCGTTCTCTCCACTTGCTCCTCAAAGTGAATGAAAATCGGCTTCTCCGATCCCGCC
>JACMJT010000475.1 GCA_014380505.1 Hyphomicrobiales bacterium
GCGGCGCATGATGCGCTTGTAGCCATGGGCCTTCTTGAAAAATTTCTTCTCGGCCTTGGCAAGCGGCATGTCAAAATGATTGGCGATGCGTTCGGCATCGCGGTCCTTCACTTCAATGACGGGGTAGGAGCAGCAATAGCCCGGGCATTTCATGCAGTCGTATAGTTTTCGGGCCATCAGAATTAGAATTCCTTGCTTGAGAGAAAGAGTTTAGCACTTAATGATTCGACTGGGGATAAAACAGTCCTGGAGGTGCTATTGCCTGTTTGGCAGGCTTTGATAAAGCCTTCAATGCGGCATATTTCTTGTTGGTCTCAGCCATTTCACTTGTCAGCCATTCGCGGAAGGAGCGCGCCGTTGCGGTTTCCTTGGAGCCCTTGGCACGGACAATCCAATAGTTGCCGTGGTCTTTCATTTCAAGAGCAAAGGGACGGGCGAGCCAGCCTTCCAGAATTGAGTCAGTGCACAGAATTTGATCACCAAGGGCGAAGCCTTGCCCGGATTCGGCAGCTTCGATGGCCAGGTGATTCTGGAACACGGTGCCCTTCCAGTCAGTGACACCTTCGATGCCGTTGGCGGTGAGCCAATCGGCCCACCACTGCTTGCGCTGTTCATGGAGCAGATTGTAGTTCTTGAGATCTTCGGGCTTGAGGTTCTGCACGCCAGCAATGAGGGTCGGTGAGCAGACGGGAAAAATCACGACGTTGGACGACAGCTTGGTCATTTCCACGTCTTCCCAATTGCCGCGGCCATAACGAATGCCGAGTTCAACCTCATCGACGCGGAAATCCACAAGGCGGGTGGTGGGATCGATGTTCAGTTCAATATCCGGGTGCAGCTCCTTGAAGTGACCCAGGCGCGGCACCAGCCAGCGGGATGCGATGGCGGGTTCGACCGAGACATTGAGGGGGCGGGCGGCGCCTACGGCTGCCGCTTCGCGCGAGGCATTGGCCAAGGAATCAAAGAGGGGCGTCAACTGCTCGCCAAAGCGCTTGCCAGCCTCGGTGAGGGCAACGCCGCGGCCGGTGCGCAGGAACAGCTGGGTGCCGAGATATTCCTCCAACTCGCGGATATGGCGGCTGATGGCGGCATGGGTGACGAAGAGCTCGCCAGCAGCCTCAGTAAAACTCACATGGCGCGCGGCAGCTTCAAAAGCTTTGAGAGCATTGAGTGAGGGGAGTCGACGCGCCACGGGTGACCTGTAACATTTTCTGTTGGGATTGGTTGTTTATTGCCGTTTGTGGCCCGCGCGACAAGAGCCGATATTCAAATTGCCCGCTAAATCATGGGAGGTGAACATGAACTGGATATTTGAAGCCTATTCGAACGTCTACAACACGGCCATGGGACAGGGTCCGCTTTACCATAAGCCGGGCAGCCTGGCGGCGGAGCAGAAGCAGCGGCTGAAGCGCAGCAATGGTAAATATGACGTGTGTCTTTTCCTGATGGTCGTATAGCTTTATACCGTTTGTGCCGCGACTGCGAAAAGCCCATATTCAGGGCAACAGAGATTTGA
>JACMJT010000476.1 GCA_014380505.1 Hyphomicrobiales bacterium
CGGCAAAGGCAATAACGTCGACTTCGTGTTCGAGCATCCGGGCGAATCGACGTTTCCCGTGTCGGTGCTGATCGTGAAGCGCGGCGGCATGGTGGTGATTTGCGCCGGTACCACGGGCTACAACCTCACGCTTGATGCGCGCTATCTGTGGATGCACCAGAAGCGCGTGCAGGGCTCGCACTTCGCCAATCTCATGCAGGCGGCGAGCGCCAACAAGCTGGTGCAGGCGCGGCGCATCGATCCTTGCATGTCCGAGGTCTATGGCTGGCGCGATATTCCCAAGGCGCACATGAAAATGTGGAAGAACGAGCACCGTCCCGGCAACATGGCCGTGCTGGTGTCAGCGCCCCGCACGGGTTTACGGACGTTCGAGGATGCAATTGAGGTGGCAGGGCGTTGAAGTTGATTTTTCCTTCAGCGATATTTGTTGAGAAACGACAAGTCTGGTATGAGCTTTGCCTTCGGCCAGGTTCCTAGCTCCGTCATTCTATGCTGAGCGGCTGCGAGACTGACTTGGCAATTCTGGGCTAGTTCGTCTGGGCTACTGAATGTCCTCGCAATGTGTTCGGGCATCAGAAAGTTCGAAGCAAATGTGTCAGCTTGCCATTCTGCGCTTAGGGACCTGTTGTCAATTCTTCCGTAGTTAGGCTGTGCGGCTCTGTGCAATTCCTTGTCAGTGCTATGGAGCAGTAGGTGGCCCAGTTCATGCGCCGCCGTAAATCGAGCGCGACCGTCACCTCTGATCAATTCTCGGTAAGTTGAGCACCGAAACACAATTTGAGGAGGATCAAATGAAGTCGTCGCTAATACGTCACCCATTTCAGAATCTTCTCTGACCATCAGGATGAATTTTGGAACAAGCAATGGTAAATCGTGTTCCAAGATACCCGGCAAGTTTGATACATAGTGATGCCAATAATCGAAATAGTCCAACCATGCATTGGCTACTGCGGCAATTTCCTTTTTGCTTCGGGGAGTCGCGAACCAATCACCAGTCAACATGCTCGTCTCCTTGAATAAGATCTTTGAGTTTTCTGATCTCATTTGGCGTCAACTCATTGAGACGTTTAGACAAGGCAAAAGCTAATTCCGCGCTGGCAGCATTCTTTGGCCGAAACTTTATTACGTTCGTCGCTGATACAGTTGATTCTTCTAATATCCGCGCATCTCTAGGGTTCAACCCAAACCATTTTGAGACTTTTGAAGGGTAGGCTTCTGGTATCGGACGCATCCCGTTTTCGATCGCCGAAATGTATGACGTGCTGAGTCCCGTAGCCTCAGATTGGTCTGCGAGAAACAGGCCCCTATCGCGACGAAATTGCCGACAGAGTAAGCCGAAGGGAATAAGTCCTGACAAGTTGATGCTCCATATCCTGTATCTACGACGTCACGAGCCGCAAGATAGAGCAATTATTCCACAAAACTGTAGAATGTCAACGGTTGTTTTGGGCGATCTGGACGTAGCCGGAGAGCGCTGGGATATCCGCCTTAGATCAAGATACTCGAGTAATCCTTCGCACCGCCAGCACGCGGTTTACTTCGCCGCCGAAGATCAGCACCAGGGCCGCCAGATAGAGAAAGAACAGCGCAGCGAACAGGCCTGACAGCGAGGCATAGGTCGAGGCGAAGGTGTTGAAGTTCACCAGATAGATCGAGAAGACGCCCGACAGCGCGATCCACACGGCCACCGTCAGCAAAACACCCGGCAGCAATTCGACGATCCGAAGCCGTTTGGCCGGCAGGATGCGGTGGCAGAGCAGAAGGCCGGCGGTCAGCAGCACAATGGCGGCGGGATAGCGCAACTGTTCGAGTGCCGCGAAATTCTGGCGAAAGCCCGGCGCATGGGCGGCGATGGCGGCAAGGGCAACCGGCGCCAGGACGATCAGGATCGAAGTGGCGAGCAACACCACCGCTGTTCCGATGACAAACACAATACTCTGGCCATAGAGCCAGAACATGTTGCGATGCTCCCTGAGGTCATAGGCGCGGTTGAGCCCGACGCGCACGCTATCGACGCCGCCCATGGCGCTCCAGATGGTGAGCGCCGCTGACAGGCTCAGCAATCCCGATCGCGGCACGGTGAGAATCGAGCGGATCTCGGACACCAAAGGCCGCACCAGTTGTTCCGGCGCCACGCTCAGCAGGTAGGTGACGATAGCTTCCGCCAGATTCTCGCTGCCGAAGAAGCCGCCGAGCGCTGTCAGGAAGATCAGAAACGGGAACGCCGAAAACAGGGTTCGGAAGGCGATATTGCCGGCCAGCGGAATAGCCTCGTCGGCGAACAGCCGCTGGAAAGCCTCCAGCGTCATTGCCGGTATGGTTGATTTGCCGGTCATCGGAGATAACGGTTAACCAAGCCGCGGGCCTCAGGCCGTCGTCTCGCCCCGCCGGATGCGGGCAAGCGCCTCCCTCGCCTTGTCGCGATGGGCCTGTGTCATGTGGGTGCGGATCATGTTGACGGCGGTGAACAGCACGGCCATGTCGTCGGTGAAGCCGAGGCCTAGAATGAAATCCGGCACCACGTCCAGGGGAAGGATGAAATAGGCGAGTGCCGCCACCAGGATTCCCTTGGCCTTGCGGGGTGTGGCTGGATCGAACGCGCAATAATAGGCGGCCACCACGTCTTCGGCGAAGGGAAGGCCCGCCAGCACGCGCGCCAGCTTGGGCCAGAATCCCTGTTTCACTCTTTCATCCTGGTGTGTCACAACCACCGGCAGATTTCTCCCGCCCGAATATTCGCCTTCAGAAATGGGAGCCATACCATGTCCTTTCAAGATGTTTGCACGTACCACAGCCCCGCCAGCATGACGATGATGGCGATGAACTGGAGGATGACGCGCCAGCGCATCAGCGTTTGCGAGCGGTTGGCCGAGCCGCCCCGCATCATGTTCCACAGGCCGAGCACCAGTACCAAGAGCACCGCGCCAAGCGCTATGGGGATGAGATAATCGAAGATGTTCATTGGTCGGAGGCCTTGTTGAGAACGTAGTCCAGCCAGCGCTGTGGCAGCAACCGTTTGGCGACAGCCATGTAGGTGGTTGGTTGAGTGACGAAATAGCGCGCGCGGGGGTTATCGCTTTCAACGGCATGGATCAGTTTTTCCAGGACCGCCTCGGGGCCGAGCTTGAAACGGTTGGCGCGGCTCTCGCCCAGCCTGGCGCGCTGCCGGGCGTAAGCATCCCGATAGTGGGAATTGGTTTGGTCGATGTTGCGGTTGAAGGCGTCCAGCGCATGTTCGGTGAAACGGCTGGCGATGGGCCCAGGCTCGATCAGCGAGACACGAATGCCGGTGCCGCGCAATTCCAGCCGCAGGGTGTCGGCAAGCGCTTCGATGGCAAACTTCGAGGCATTGTAGGCACCGCGCCATTTCAGCGCGACCAACCCCAGCAGCGACGAGCAATGGACAATACGGCCTCTGCCATTGGCCCGCATGAGCGGCAGGCAGGCTTTCGTCAGCTGGTGCCAGCCGAAGACATTGGCGGAGAATTGGGCCTCAAGAACGTCGCGCCGCAAATCCTCCACCGCTCCCGGCTGGCCATAGGCGCCGTTGTTGAACAGCGCGTCGAGCTTGCCGCCGCCGCGCTTGGCCACTTCATCGGCGCAGTCTGCTACGGATTCGGCATCGGTGTAGTCGAGGTACAATGCTTCGAATCCCTCGGCTTCCAGCCGCTGCAAATCGTCAGGCTTGCGCGCCGTTGCGAAGACCCGCCAGCCGCGGGCTTTCATGCCGTTGGCGCAGGCATAGCCGATGCCTGAGGAACAGCCGGTGATGAGAATGGTTTTGCCCGTCAATTGCCACCTTCGAGCAGGCGCCGCGCGATCACCTGCGCTTGGATTTCGGCGGCCCCTTCAAAGATGTTGAGAATGCGAGCATCGCACAACACGCGGCTTATCTGATATTCCAGCGCGAAGCCGTTACCGCCGTGAATCTGCAAGGCGTTGTCGGCGGCGGCCCAGGCAACGCGGGCGGCCAAAAGCTTGGCCATGCCGGCTTCGAGATCGCAACGGCGCCCCGCATCCTTTTCCCGCGCGGCGTGGAAGGTAAGCTGGCGCGCCACCATGATTTCGGCCGCCATCATGGCGAGTTTGTCGGCGATCCTCGGAAATTTGACGATTGTCCTGCCGAATTGCGTGCGGTCCATCGCATATTGAAGCCCGAGATCGAGGGCATTCTGGGCCACGCCCACGGCGCGGGCCGCCGTCTGGATGCGGGCCGATTCGAAGGTTTGCATCAGTTGCTTGAAGCCCTGGCCCTCGATGCCGCCGAGCAGGTTTTCCGCCTTCACCTCGAAATCCTCAAAGCGGATTTCATATTCCTTCATGCCGCGATAGCCCAGTACCTCGATCTCGGAACCCGACATGCCCTTTGCCGGAAACGGATCGGCATCGGAGCCGCGCGGCTTTTCGGCCAGAAACATGGAGAGGCCGCGATAGCCGGTCTCGCCGGGGTTGGTGCGGGCGAGCAGCGTCATCACGTCGGCGCGCACCGGATGGGTGATCCAGGTCTTGTTGCCGGTGATCTTGTAAGTGCCCCCATCGCGGACCGCCCGGGTGGCGAGGGCGCCCAGATCCGAGCCGGTATTGGGTTCGGTGAAAACCGCCGTGGGCAGGATTTCGCCCGAAGCAATCTTTGGCAGCCATTTGCGTTTTTGGTCTTCGGTGCCGCCACAGAGAATAAGTTCGCAAGCGATCTCGGCGCGGGTTCCGAGCGAACCTACGGCGATCCAGCCGCGGGACAATTCCTCGGAGACGACGCACATGGATTCCCTGGATAGCCCCAGGCCGCCGAATTCTTCCGGCAGCGTGAGCGCGAAGATACCGAGATCCGCCAGCTCCCGCACAATCTCCATGGGCACATAGGCGTTTTCGCGGTGCCAGCGGTGGGCGTGGGGAGCCACCTTGTCGGTCACGAAGCGAGCCATGGTCTGGCGCATTTCGGACAGTGTCGGATCAAGGCCTGAGTCCGCCGATTGGCCCGCCGCCATAAGGGCCACGAGACGGCCACGGGCCCCGGCACTGTTGCCCGATGCAAACAGGGGGTTGGCGGCAAGGCGCGCCGTATCGGCGGGTGCTAAACCAAGATCGGCCGGCCTTGCCCATTCGCCCTGGTTCATGGGAATGCCGCCCACGATCTGGTTCAGATATTCGCCGGCCGCGATCTGCACCGTAAGCTGTTCGATCTCGCCAAAACGATTTTCACGGCCAAGCCGTTCGCCGTATCTCGCCAGTTCGCGGAGGGCGGTTGCATAGGTTGCAAGCCAGGAAAGTCCGTGGGCTGCGTGTTGTTCGCGGTCGAGAGACTCGGCGGACAATTTTCCACCGGGCATGATTTTTGGCGCGAGTTTCGATTTCGCCTTGGCGAAAACCGCTTCGGCCTCAGCCGCCGCCTCGCTCAAGCAAACTGCAAGTCCGTTCAGAATCGGACCCTCACCTCGTGCCTGTTCCATTGCCGCCACGGGCCCAAACCTCGCAAATCCACGTCAGGAACGGCATATAGCAGGTATGTTTGCACTGCAATAAGCCCCGCCCCATTTGGGCCGAAATCCTCAAGCAACTGGGGCCGATGGATTTTTCCACTTCACAAGGGTAGGATCGCCAGCATGATTCCAGCACGGCGGGCAGGGATTCTGGCGGTCCTGTTTTTGACATCGGGTGCCTGCGTCAGCGCCAAGGCCCAATCCGGCGACACCATCCTGTTGGGTGAATTCCAGCACTGGGCCGCCTATACCTTCAAGGCGCCGGACAGCAAGGTCTGCTACATTTCCTCGCGGCCGCGGGCGAGCGAACCCAAGACCGCCAAGCGCGGTGAGGCCTACTTTCTTGTCACCCACATGCCGGGCCGCAAACCGCCGATCAGGGCAGAGGTTTCGACCCAGATCGGCTACCCGTTCAAAATGGATGCAGGCGTCAAGCTGACAGTCGAAAATGAGTCCTTCGAACTATATCCCAACGAAGAGTTTGCCTGGGCCGACAGCGTAAGCGACAAGAAGATCGTGGCCGCCATGAAGAACGGTAAAACGCTCACGGTAAAGGGCACGTCGTGGCGCGGCACCGAAACGCTCGACACCTATTCGCTTGAGGGCATGCCGGCGGCGCTGGCCAAAATCGACGAGGCCTGCAAGTAGCGGAAACCCGCCCCTCTGTGCTAGGGCACGCACCATGACCATAGTTCTCGATGCCCGCCCTGACGTTCCCGCGTATCTGCCGAATGATCCGCGGCCCTCGCTCGTGGGATTGACGCGCGGCGAACTCACCGACGCACTGGCGCTCGCCGCCGTTCCGGAAAAGCAGCGGCCCATGCGCATGCGCCAGATCTGGCACTGGATTTACCATCGCGGGGCGCAATTATTCGCCGAGATGACCGACATTTCCAAAGAGCTGCGCACCCGTCTTGACGAATGCTTTGTGATCGGCAGGCCAGACATCGTCACCGAACAGGTTTCGACCGACGGCACGCGCAAATGGCTCATCCGCCTTTCGCCCGACGGGCGGGGGCAACGCCACGAAGTCGAGATGGTTTATATCCCCGAGGAAGATCGCGGCACCTTGTGCATTTCGAGCCAGGTGGGTTGCACGCTCACCTGCAGCTTCTGCCACACGGGCACACAAAAACTCGTGCGCAATTTGACCGCCAACGAGATCGTGGGCCAGGTGATGCTGGCGCGCGACAAGCTGGAGGAATGGCCGCACCAGATCGAGGCCAATTCCACGCCGCCGCCGGGCGGGCGCTATCTTACCAATGTGGTGCTCATGGGCATGGGTGAGCCGCTCTACAATTTCGACAATGTGAAGGCCGCCATGGACGTCGTCTCCGACGGCGAGGGCGTCTCCCTGTCGAAACGCCGTATCACGCTGTCGACCGCGGGCGTCGTTCCGGAAATCGTCCGCGCCGGTGACGAGATCGGCACCATGCTGGCCATCTCGCTCCACGGCACCACGGACGAAATCCGCGACAAGCTCGTGCCGCTCAACAGGAAGTATCCGCTGAAGGACTTGCTCGAAGCCTGCCGGAACTATCCGGGCCTCTCCAATGCCAGGCGCATCACCTTCGAGTATGTGATGCTGAAAGACGTGAACGACAGTCTCGCCGACGCCAAGCGGCTGGTGAAGCTGCTCGAAGGCATTCCGGCCAAGGTCAATCTCATTCCGTTCAATCCGTGGCCCGGCACGCCCTATGTCTGCTCGGACTGGGACACGATCGAAGCGTTCGCCGAAGTCCTGAACAGGGCAGGCTACGCCTCGCCGGTCCGGACGCCGCGCGGCCGGGACATCATGGCGGCCTGCGGGCAGTTGAAGAGCGAGAGCCTTAAGCTCAGGGCGGGCGCAATGGCGAAAGCTGTCAACACATGATCTTTCATCTGCTTGCGCGGCTGTTCTTTATCCTCGTCGGATATGGACTCGCAAGCATTGCCAGCGGAATAGTCGTGGGTGTCATCTACTTCTGGAGCGATCTCGCCAAGCAGCCCAGCTTCTTCGGATTAATGTCAGAGATTATTTTCTTTTGCACCATTGTTGCGTATTTTATTGCAATTTTCGCGGCACTTCCGGCACTGGCCGTTGTACTTTGCGGAGAGTGGCGCGCCCTTCGCAGCCTTGGCTACTATGCCGTTGCCGGTTGTCTCATCGGCGTAGCCCTGCCAATCGTTGTTGGCTTTAAGGATCTAATCGCCGTGGGCCTTGCCTGTGGCCCTGTCGCAGGCGCGATCTTCTGGCGGGTTGCCGGGCGGAATGCTGGTTTCAGGCCCGTTCAATAGCTGGTGATAAGAGCGTCGTTCAGCTTGATGATCAAATATTGCTGGGGTTGGGCCTTGGGCTTGTTCGGCTTGGGCTTGGCAACGACGATCACCTGGGGGGCGATCACGACGGAAGTGGATCTTTTGATGCTCGCGGCCTCGGCCTGGGACAGCGAGACGATGGCGGCAATCAGTAGTCCGATCAGGTAATGCATGGGTATCTCCTCTCGATTGGAGGGTTAAACCACATTCAACCCCGATGGAGCCTGAACCCGGCATTCATCCAGCGTTCACCCTTGCGGCGTGGCCAGGCCGCGTGATAGGTCGCGCGGCACCCGCACACCCCCGCCCGTCATTCCGGCGGAAGCCGGAATCCATGCAGACATGGACCCCGGCTTTCGCCGGGGTGACGAACAGAAGAAGCCGAACATGTCCAGCAAGCAAAACATCAAAAAAGTGGTGCTCGCCTATTCCGGCGGGCTCGATACGTCGATCATCCTGAAGTGGCTGCAAACGGAATATGGCGCGGAAGTCGTGACCTTCACCGCCGATCTGGGTCAGGGCGGCGAGCTTGAACCGGCCCGCAAGAAGGCCGAGATGCTGGGCATCAAACAAATTTTTGTCGAGGACTGCCAGGAGGAATTCGTCCGCGACTTCGTTTTCCCCATGTTCCGGGCGAATGCGCTCTATGAAGGCGTTTATCTGCTTGGCACCTCCATCGCCCGGCCGCTCATCGCCAAGCGCCTGATCGAGATCGCCAAGGAAACCGGCGCTGACGCCATTGCCCATGGCGCCACCGGCAAGGGCAACGACCAGGTGCGTTTTGAGTTGACGGCCTACGCACTCAATCCCGAGATCAAGATCGTAGCGCCCTGGCGGGAATGGGCGTTCAAGAGCCGCACCGATTTGATCGCTTTCGCCGAGGCCAACCAGATTCAAGTGTCGAAGGACAAACGCGGCGAGGCGCCGTTTTCGGTCGATGCCAATCTGCTGCACTCGTCCTCCGAGGGAAAAGTGCTGGAAGACCCATGGGTCGAGCCGCCTCCTTACGTCTATCAGCGCACCATCGCACCGGAGGATGCGCCCGACCGGGCCACCTACATCGAGGTCGAGTTTCTCAAGGGAGACCCCGTCGCCATCGATGGCAAGACAATGTCCCCCGCCAAACTGCTCACCGAACTCAATCGCCTTGGCCATGACAATGGCATCGGCCGCCTCGATCTTGTCGAGAACCGCTTTGTCGGCATGAAGTCCCGGGGGGTTTATGAGACGCCGGGCGGCACGATCCTGTCGGTTGCCCATCGCGCCATGGAATCCCTGACGCTTGATCGCGAGGCGGCGCATCTCAAGGATTCGTTCATGCCGCGTTATGCAGAGCTGATCTATTACGGCTTCTGGTTCTCGCCGGAACGCGAGATGCTGCAAGCGATGATCGACAAGTCCCAGGAGCATGTGGAGGGCACGGTTCGGCTCAAGCTTTACAAGGGCAATGTCGCCGTGGCGGGCCGCAAATCGGTCAAGTCGCTCTATTCCGATGCGCTCGTTACGTTCGAGGACGATCGCGGCGCCTATGACCAGAAGGATGCCGCCGGCTTCATCCGCCTCAACGCGCTGAGGCTTCGCACGCTGGCGGCCCGGAAGCGCAAGATGTAGACGCTCGCTCCCTCACACCACCTTAATCGCCGGGTCCCAATCCTTGGGTTCAGGATATTTTGGATCCATGTCTTCAAGCGTCTCGCGCACGATGCGGGCAATGGCGGCGTTGCGCACCCAGTTGCGGTCGGCGGGGACCACATGCCAGGGCGCCTGCGGGGTTGAACAGCGCGCGATTGCGGTTTCATAGGCTGCCATGTAGTCATTCCACAGAGCCCGGTCGGCGAGGTCGCCGGGGTTGAACTTCCAGCGCTTCTCGGGGTTGGCTATGCGCTCGCGCAGGCGTTCGGCCTGTTCGTCCTTGGAAATATGCAGCATGAACTTCAGGATGCGCGTGCCGTTTTGGGAGAGTAGCTTCTCGAACTGATTGATTTCTTCATAGCGCCGCTCGATCGCCTCGGGGCTGGCGAATTTCTTCACTTTCACCACCAGGACATCCTCGTAGTGTGAGCGGTTAAAGATGCCGATGAGGCCCCGCGGCGGGCAGGCCTTGTGTATCCTCCAGAGATAATCATGCGCCATCTCCTCGGCGCTCGGCGCCTTGAAGGAAGTAACGGTGACGCCGATTGGCCCTGAGGCGTTGAACACGGCTCGGATGGTGCCATCCTTGCCTGAGCTGTCGATTCCTTGCAGCACCACGAGAAGCGAGCGTTTGCCTTCGGCGTAGAGCCTGTTTTGAAGGGTATCGATGGCGGCGGCATCTTCCACAAGTTTCGTCTTGGCCATGTCCTTGTCGCTGAAGGCGCCGTCGTTCCGCGGGTCGCATTTCGCCAATTCAAATTTCTTGCCTGGTTCGGCCACGAATTGCGCGGCGAAGGATTGTTTTCTATCCGCCATGGATCACCACCTTGTTTCATACAAAGCGTGGCCCAGACACCCCTTGATTGCAAGGGATCATGGGCCTATCCCGAAATCGAAACGACATCAGGAATCTCTCGACCGTGACCCTGTCAAACAAGGCGCAACTGGCCGCCGCCGCCTACCGCCTTCCCGCCCTGGATCAGGACTTTCTGCTTGGCGACACGACCCGCGGCGTCCGGTTTCAACTGGAATTCCAGAAGGCCGAAGAACATCTGCGCGCCTGGGGTGTCGCCTCGACGGTGGTTGTTTTTGGTTCGGCCCGCATCCACGAAGGCGATGGTTCGGGCTGGTATGAGGCGGCGCGCGAATTCGCCCGAATTTGCTCCGAGGAGGGCGGCGCCAAGCTCGATGCCCAGTCGCCCCGTCATAACGTCATTGCCACCGGCGGCGGCCCCGGCACCATGGAAGCGGCAAATCGCGGCGCCCACGACGCGGGCGCTCCTTCCATTGGCTTCAATATCACGCTGCCGCTGGAGCAAGAGCCCAACGCCTATTCGACACCGGACCTCACCTTCCGCTTCCACTATTTCGCCATGCGCAAGATGCACTTCGCCATGCGCGCCGCAGCCCTTGTGGTGTTCCCTGGCGGCTTCGGCACCATGGACGAGCTGTTCGAAATTTTGACACTCCGCCAAACCGGCAAGATGGACGACGATCTCCCCGTTGTCCTTTATGATTCGAAGTTCTGGAAAACAGCGGTCAATTTCGAACACTTCGCGGCAACGGGCATGGTCAACGCCGCCGACCTCGATCTCTTCGGCTTCGCCGACACGCCGCAACAGGCGTGGGCCGAACTGGTAAAACGCGGCCTTAAGATTCCCAAGGAGTGATTGCATGCCCATCCGTCTGAAGTTCCATGGTGCTGCGCGCACGGTGACCGGCTCATGCTACCTGCTTGAGACAGACCAAGCCCGGGTGCTCATCGATTGCGGCATGTTCCAGGGATCGAAGACCGAGCGGGAACTGAACATCCGCACCTTTCCATTCGATCCCAAATCGCTCACCGCCATGTTGCTGACCCACGCCCATATCGATCACACGGGCCTTATTCCCAAATTGGTGAAGCATGGCTTTACCGCGAAGATTCACTGTACGCAGCCGACCATCGATCTTTGCGGCGTGATGCTGCCGGACTCCGGTTACATCCAGGAAACCGAAGTCCGGCAACTTAATGAGCGCAAACGAAAACGCGGGCTTCCGGAAGTGGAACCTATTTATACGCTTGAGAATGCCAAGGCGGCGCTCGAACATTTTTCTTCCGTTCCCTACGAGATGTGGATGGAGCCGGCGCCGGGCATCCGGGCGCGCTGGTGGAATGCCGGTCATCTTCTGGGCTCC
>JACMJT010000477.1 GCA_014380505.1 Hyphomicrobiales bacterium
ATCTATCTCGTCAGCCAGGACGAGATGGCCGACTTCGTCTGCAAGCATCCATTCTGGCTGAACATCGACGAAGTGTATAAGAACGTTCCGGACATGAAGCCGTCCTGTTCATAACAGGCACTATTCCGGATCCGGATATTCGAGGATGAACGAGAGTGAACAAGTGCAATCGGCGCTCGGCGCCGATTGTTCATCGGTTGAACCCATGCTTGTGGCAACCGGGCTGACCAAGCTGTTCCCTGGCGTGCGGGCGCTCGACAAGGTAGATTTTTCAATTGCGCCCGGTGAAATTGTTGCCCTCCTGGGCCAAAATGGAGCAGGCAAATCAACCCTTATCCAGATTTTTGCCGGGGCGCACGCGGCCGGCAGTTATGACGGCGCCATAAGCTTTGACGAAAAACCGTTCCGGCCGGGTGATATCGCGGAAGCCGAAGCTGCAGGGGTGGCGCTCGTCCCGCAGGAGGTCAACATTGTCCCTGACCTGAGTGTCGCCGAGAATATTACACTCAACAATGAGCCGTTGCGCTGGGGCATAGTTGATGTCGGCAAAAGGCTTTTGCAGGCAAAGCATGCCCTTGCTGATTTTGACATTGACGTGGACCCACTGCTTCCAATGTCATCGCTTGACCTTGCCTCCCAGCAACTCGTTGTCATCGCCCGCGCGTTGGCAAAGAAGGCGCGGCTTCTCATCCTCGACGAACCCACAGCAGCTCTTACCGAGCATGAATCACTTCTGCTTTTTGATCGCATGCGTTCGCTCAAGAAACGCGGCGTCGCGATTATTTTCGTCTCCCACCGCCTTGCTGAAGTCTTCGCAATATCAGACCGTGTGGATGTCATGCGTGACGGGCGAATCTGCGGGCGGCACAAGGTAGTCGATACCACCCGTGGCGATGTAGTGGCAGAAATGATAGGCGAGACCGTAAGCCTTTTTGAAAACATCGCCGCGGGGGAATTTGGCGAAGTAGCGCTTGAAACACGCAATATCAACGTCTTCGAAATCGAGGGGAGAAAACGGGTTAGGGCCCTAAACCTCACCGTTAGAAAGGGTGAGGTTGTTGGACTTTTTGGCCTGCTCGGCGCCGGTTGCACGGAAGCAGCGCTCGCTATTTTTGGCGCCTGGAAGGGGAAACGCGAAGGCACAATCTTGGTCGACGGTGTGGAACGGGTTATCAACAGTCCGGACAAAGCAGTGGCGCTTGGGCTTGGGCTGATGGCCCAGGACCGCCGCGACTGCCTGATCGGCGATCAATCTATTGGCGACAATATTGGCATCGCCAGCCTCGGCAAGATTGTCCGCCACGGGATGCTCGACGTCGCAGAAGGCCGGAGGCGCGCCCGCTCACAGGTCGACGCACTCCATATCAAGGCAGGATCCATTGATTCGGAAGTGCGAACCCTATCTGGCGGCAATCAGCAAAAAGTGCAAATCGGCCGTTGGCTCGCCGCCGACACGCGCATTCTCATCATGGTGGATCCCACTCGGGGAGTCGACGTAGGTGCGCGCCGCGAGATCAAGAAGATCTGGCTGGAGCTCAGTGCCAAGGGCCATGCTATTCTCCTTGCGTCAACCGACGCGGAGGAGCTTGTTGATGCCTGCAACAGGGTTGTCGTCCTAAGTCAGGGTCGTCAGGTGGGAGAACTGGCAGGACCTGACCTCACCGAGAAAAACCTGCTGCGGATGGCGACAGATGGTTGAACGTAGTCTTGAGACAGACAGTACAGAAATGGCAACTGCAGCTCCGGCGCGTGAAAATGTCTTTCTCCGGCTGAAGCGAAGCTCGGCCCTGCGAAGTTCGATGCTCCTCCTCGTGCTTGCGGGCGTCTGGCTATTCTTCTACTTCGCCACTAACGGAACCTTTCTTACGCCGCGAAATCTTGTTTTGTTGGCGCTTCAGACATCGATTGTGAGCCTCGCTGCAATCAGTGCCGTCATGCTGATCGTCACACGCAATTTTGATTTGTCGGTGGGATCGGCGGTGGCCTTTGTCGGCGTGATCCTGGCCCTCCTCACTGTAAAGCATGATGTCAACGCCGCTGTGGCCGTTCTGATTGCCATTTTCGGTGGCGTTCTGATGGGTGCATGGCAAGGGTTCTGGGTGACACGGCTCGGTGTTTCCTCATTCATCGTCACCCTTGCCGGGATGCTCTATTTTCGCGGCATATCGATGATCGCCACCAATGGCGCAACCGTTGCACCCCTGCCGCGCTCTCTTACCGGTTTTGCCACCGGATTTCTCTCACCCATACTCTCAATCAGCGCGGTTGTCGTTGCACTGGCCGTGTATGGCACGCTGCGTTTTGTCGAAATACGGCGGGCTTATACTCTTGGCGTATCCGGAAATATCGCACCCGAGTTGTTTCGAGCGCTAGCACCGCCGATGATTGCCGCAATATTAGCAATCTGGATCGCGTCGTGGCAGGGGCTGCCCTATCTGGTCCTCCTCGTTGCAATTTGCACGTTTGCTGCGGAATTCCTGATGCGCCGTACCCGTTACGGCGCCCAACTCTATGCAATCGGTGGAAATCCGGAAGCGGCGCGGCTTTCCGGGATAAATCTCACGCGCGCCATTTTCTGGAACTTTGTCATTGCCGGCTTGGGTTATGGCATCACAGGGGTGGCGCTGACAGCCCGTGTAAGTGGGGCAATTGGAGGCAGCGCGGGCCTGTTCCTTGAGCTGGATGCCATTGCCGCGGCAATCATTGGTGGTACGTCACTGTCGGGAGGGCGTGGACGCATCCTTGGGGCATTGCTTGGTGCACTGCTGATGGGCAGCCTCAATAATGGCATGAGCCTTATGAATGTTCCGACCTTCTATCAGGATACGGCGCGTGGCATTATCTTGCTTCTCGCCGTCACCATTGACCAATTGAGCCGCAGACGGTCAATTGGACGCCCATAACAAAGAAATTTCAAATTCAGGAATTGAACCATGAATTACACTCCCGCCGACACTCGTTATGACCAGATGATCTACCGCCAATGCGGTCGCAGCGGGCTTAAGCTGCCGGCCCTGTCATTGGGCCTCTGGCACAATTTCGGCGATGACGTTCCCTTTGACACGAGCCGGGCGATTTGCCGCCGCGCCTTTGACCTAGGCATTACCCATTTCGATCTTGCAAATAACTACGGCCCGCCGCCTGGTGCGGCCGAAAGGAATTTCGCGAAGATCCTGACGTCCGATTTTTCCGGCCATCGTGATGAGTTAATCATTTCGTCGAAGGCCGGCTACTTGATGTGGCCCGGCCCCTACGGCGATCTGGGAAGCCGCAAATATGTATTGGCAAGTCTCGATCAGTCCTTGAAACGGCTTGGTCTCGATTATGTCGATATTTTTTACTCCCACCGCTTTGACCCGGCGACACCCCTGGAGGAAACCATGGGGGCACTCGCCACGGCGGTTCAGCAGGGCAAGGCGCTGTATGTCGGCGTGTCTTCCTACAGTGCCGCGAAAACAGCCGAGGCCGCGGCGATCCTGCGATCCATGGGAATAGAACCGCTCATC
>JACMJT010000478.1 GCA_014380505.1 Hyphomicrobiales bacterium
AAGGCCCCCTCGATCTTGCCGAACGCTCCGGTCCACGCCTTGCCTTGTTCCTTGAGCACGAGTTCGAAGAAGCGTTTGAGCCCTAGGGGATCGATTGCGGCGTTTTCCAGGGCCTTGAGCGCGAAACCATCGGCTTCGGCTTCCGCCTGGCGCGAATAGCGCAGGATGGTGGCTACCCCCGCGAGCGAGGAGACCGTGTCGCCGCCGCCCGTTGCAATACCGATCAGCAGTTGCAGGCCGGTGGCGCGGATGAGCTGGGCTTCGGAATGGCGATTTACCACGTGGCCCAGCTCATGGGCGAGGACGCCGGCGACGTCCTCCGGGGCTTGCGCCTTCCTGAGCAATTCTCCGGTGATGACGATGCGGCCCCCCGGCATGGCGAAGGCATTCATGATGGGGATGTTGTAGACCTTGACGGTTATCGGCGGCATGTCGGGATTGCCGTCGGCCAGCCGCGCCGCCATGGCGGCAAGGGCGTTTCTGCCGCTCGCCGTGTCGCAGAGCTTCGCTCCACCAGTGAGAGAGTTTTCAATCTGGGCGCCGATTTTGTCGCGCCAGTCGTCCGGCAGCAGGAATGCGAGTTTCTGCGGGGCAAATTGCAACACGAGATAGGTTGTCAGCACCAGGGCCGCCAGCCCGCCGCCAATCCACAGGGCGGCCTTGCCGGCGCGGCGTGGGTTGAAGCCGCCGCGAAGCTGCGGGGCCCGGTCCAGAAGTCCGGCGATGAAGGCTGGATCGGTGAGGATCAACCGCATGCCGGGATGGCGCATATTGGTCAGCCGGAAGGGCCGGTTCGCATGGGGCGGATCGATGGCGGCGAGTTCGTGGAAGCGCCAGCCTTGCCAGGGAACCGTCGCGCCCGAGATGGCAAGGCCCTCATTCTCGATCCGCACGGTAACCGCACGGTTGGCGGCGGTCTCGCCGTCGAAAAAGGTGCCCTCCGTCTGCATCAGATGCCGCCCACATCGAAGGCGTCGGCAAGGCCTTCGCCCAGCTTGCCGAGCGGCGCCTGGGATTGCGCTATGCGCTCGACGTCGACGGTGCCCTCGACCTTCGTTCGGTCGCACAGATAACGGACCATGCGCTGTTGCACATAGGGCGTGCCGATGCCGAGGGTGAAAATCCAGATCAGCAGATTACCGACCACCAGCGAGATAAGGCTGCCCGCCGTTGCATCCAGGCTGAAGCGTGCATTGTCGAAACTCGTGTAGCTGGCGAAAACCCGGAGTTCGCGGGCCGTATAGAAGGACCAGATGATGGAATAGAGCGCGCCGGCAAAGAGGTAGGCGGCCAAGACGGCGGCAATGATGTAAGCCGTTTCGAGTCCTGTGGGCTCCGTCGTTTCAGTATAGGTGATGAAAGGGGCGCTGAACACTGCCCCGCCGGTGATGACGACAACTACGGCCACAACGGCGACGATGGTCAGCACCCAGCACAGGGCGTAGGAGGGATAGAGCGGCCCGGCGCGGCCCTTGAACCGGAACGGCCGGTCGCCGAAGCGCATGCCGCCAATCATCATTTCCTGCAAATTGACGTTCATGACCGGCGTGATCCAGCCGAGCGTGAGCCCGCGGGCGATAAAAGAACCGAAATAGAGCAGCGAATAGGCGAGGGACGATCCCGCCATCGTACCTCGGATACCACGCCACAGGGTGCGGGAGAGCTGATAGCGCCGGGCCCGGTAGATGGCGGCACCCCACAGCACCGCCACCACCAGGAACAGCAGGGACTGGGCTGCGTAGACTGCGGCGTGGTCGTGACCATAGATAATGCTGACCGCCATGATCAGGATGATCGCAGGCAAGCCAAAGACCAGAAAAACGATGATGGCTCCCAGGAACAGTTCGATGCCGCGGCCCGTATATTCCAGCGGCTGGCCGTTGATGTGCACGCAGCTCCAGATGTGCTTGCGGACGTTGGTTTTGGCCCAGAACCGGTAAAACGTCAGGGTTAACAGGCCGAGCGCAAAATTAACGAGCGACAGGGACAGCAAGCCCTGGCGTGGCACATACTCAATACGAATCTGTTCGCCGGCCGATTGCGGCGGCGATAGGGCAATCTCGTTCATGACGCGATACTAGAAGAGATTCGGTGAATCAAAAATGAACCCTGCACACGTGCCCAAAACAACACATGTTGCTTTCCTGCAACAGCGGAACGATTTGTGTATTCCGCCTAAATCGGCCCCAGTTTGAACCTTTCATCCGCCCAAATTGGCCAATAGCGTCAGTTGCTTCACGGGGCGCGTACGCTTCCACAGCAATCCGGGCCACGGTTCGCGATGTGGAGACGCATCTCAAAGGATCGCAAGAAGGTGTTTGCCAAGCCATCATCCGGGGCCAGCTTGAATGGCATCATAGCGCGAACCGCACGGACCGCCGTGCTGGCGCTTTTCGCCCTGCTGATCATAGCGGTACAGCATCCATCCCCGGCGCGGGCCGACGACAGTGGGGTGATCGCGGACTTCTACTCTTTTCTTCCGGCGGCTCCAGACATAAAGCTGCCCGAAATCAACATCCCATTCTGGACCGACGATCTCAAGCGCGGAAAGAAGGCTTACAACGACGGCAAATACGGCCGCGCCTTGAAATACTTCCGCCGCGCGTCCGAAGACGGCAATATCGTCGCCGACTGGTATCTCGGCCATATGTACCGCCTGGGCCGCGGCGTGCCGCGCGAAGATGCGACCGCTTACTCCTATTATTCCCGTGTGGCCGAACTCTACGATCCGGATGAGCCGGACAAGAACCGGCTGCGCATCACCGTCGATGCCATGGTGCACGTCGCCGACTATCAGCGCACGGGTGCGGCGTCCGCAGGCATCGCGCGAAACCCCGCATCGGCGGCACGGGCTTATCTGAAGATCGCCACCACCTATGGCCATCCAGCCGCGCAGTATGCGTTGGGCGTCATGAGCATCAAGGGGCAGGGGATGAAACGCAATCCCCAGCAGGGCCTCAAATGGCTCATCGCGTCCGCCCGCAAACGCCACGCCTCCTCGGAGGCCTATCTGGGCGAGATCTATCTCGAAGGAAAACTGGTGCGCGCCGACCGCACGCGGGCGGTCATGTGGTATATTCTGGCAAAGCAATCGGCGCGCCCGGAGGACAACCCCGAGATCTTCGATCGCGCGGCGCAACTTGAAGGCAACGTCTCCAAGGATGAGAGGCTGGAAGCCGAAGCCCGCGCTCGCGTCTGGAACGACAAATATCCCTCGGACCGCCGGATGAATGCCGCGCCCGAACAGTAGGCGGCCTAACCGGCATCAATCGCGATGTTTCCACGGCTTTGCGTTGATGTCGCGCCGAAGCGTTTTTTGGCGGCTCTGCACCACGTCCCGGTCGAAATACGCCTGCCGCATGTGCCGGGACCCGGTTGTCAGCTTGAAGGCCTTGCGGCTGTGGATCATCCGGTAGTTGTCCACCATGTACATCTCCCCGGGATTGAGTTTGAAGCGGACTTGCACGTCATCCGCATTGATCAAGCCGGAAAAGATTCGCCGGGCCTTGTAGAACTTGTCGAGGGTATCGGCGTCGACAGCCGAAACCCGATCGCTGCGGCCGTGGTATCTTACGTGCTTGATCGATCCATCGAGCGCCAGATCGACGAAGGGAGACGTATCCTCCAGAATGGCTTGCTCGTCAGCATAGCGCCAAACGATCGGAACCGTGCAAAGCGATTCAAACAGCGCCGGATGTTCGCGGCGCATCCGCTCGGCGACATAGAAGCCGTCGGTAAGGCCGCTTTCACCTCCCTCTGCATCGTTGGTCAGGCAGTGAAGCAGTACGTATCCCGGCTGGGGTATGCGATAGGGGTTGTCCGTATGGGGCTCCAGCGCGCGCGGCGTCATGCTGAGATCATAGGCTCGTTCCGGCGGTACCGCCTTGACGTCCTGAATTGCGCCGTTGTTGGTGACCCGCATCGAGCCAATCAGGTCGATGAACTCCTGCACACCGTTGAGCCGCGTGGGCACACCGCGCACCAATGCGAAGCCTAGCCGTCCGACGTCGTCGAGCGCTGACAGAAGCGCTTGCGGATGGGACTTAAGATCATCCAGATTGTGCCACGGCATCGGATCGAGAGACGCGTCACAGAGCTGTTTTGCTCCCTCAAGATCGTCGGACAGCGGCTTTTCGGCAGCCGCGCGCAAATCGCCCAGAAGATAAGTGGTGGCATGACCGTCGCTGAAGGTCACATCCAACACGCCGCTTTTGACGCTTGCCGCGTTGATCCGGATATCCAGCGGAATGAGGTCGCCGTCGGCAATCTTGTGGCCCGTTTTCGGGTCGCGGAACTCGGGATGGTTGGTGGCTTCCCGCAACCAGAGTGCGCTGTAGATATGGGCAAACCCGTCGGCCTCCTTCAGGTGAAGCCGGTTGCCCTGGTGTCTGACGTCCATCGTGTTTCTCTCCTGTCAAAACTTCAGTGAGAACACTGTAGAGGACGTGTCACATGGCAGGTTAGAGGCGTGTGGCCTAACAATAATTCAATTTGGACACTTCAGCATTAACCGAACATCCGCGCCGGAGTGACGCCGAGTGATTTTTTGAACATGGCGATAAATGAGCTGACGCTATCATAGCCCAGATCGAATGCGACGGTGCTTACGGATTGGCCATCGGCAAGGCGGCGCAGGGCTTCCAGCAAAATGGCCTGGCGCCTCCAAGCGCGGAAACTCATCCCACATTGCGCAGCAAAAACGCGGTCGATCGTGCGGCCACTCGCTCCGACCAAACCGGCCCAATCTTCCCGGCTGCGAGCGTCCGCCGGATCGGCAAGTAGCGCCCGCACGATCGGCTGGACGCGAGAGTCCTTTGGCATGGGCAAATGCACCGCACTGGGATTGCGCGATGCTTGGACGACTTCCTCGCCGATGAGGCTGGCGATTGACTCCTCACGCTTTCCCCATGCGCCGCCTGCCGAAAGCCTCACTATCTCCAGTACAAGCTCGCGCAACAGGGGTGTCACATGCAGCACGAAACAGTCGTGTGAAATGCCGCTCGCCAAATCAGCCTCGATGTAGACAGTGCGGAACGCCAGCAACGTATTCGCTTTTATCACATGGGGCCGCCCCGGCGGCATCCACACCGCGCGCTGGGGCGGCACGACCCAGGTTCCAGCCTCCGTCATCACATCCATGATGCCGTTGCTGGCAAACACCAGTTGTCCGCAGTTGTGGTGATGTGGGTTGTTTTCAAAGCTGGCCGGCCAATCCCAGGCGTTACCCGACATGGCATGAGGAAAGTGGACATCGTCCAGTGTGGAGGTCTTGAAGTCGTACGGGCCGGGCGACGGAAATTTTTTGTCCATGGCCTTTATATCTTACTGGGCGCCCGGCTCGGCCTTGTGACGATATAAGCCGACACTCCAATCAGCACCGCGGCCGTGACGATTTCGGCCCATAGCGGTGTTTCTGTGCCGAAATGCAGATAGCCCAGCATCCCCGCCATCATGCTTACCGCCATGAGTTTGGCCTTGAGCGGAATGACGCCGTCATCCTGCCAACCGCGAATGAGGGGACCGGCCAAGCGGTGGTTGCGGAGTTTCAGGGCCAGCTCCGGTGAGGATTTTGAAAAGGCCCACGCCGCAACAAGGAGAAACACCGTCGTTGGAAACAGCGGGATTGGGAGGCCGATAATTCCCACGCCGACGCTCAGCCAGCCTAATCCCAGGAAAAACGGACGGCCCAATGATTTGAAATTCATGCAATTTCCGTGAGTCTTGCTAAATGCGGCCGGTTCATGCGATCAACTTTCGGCAATGGCAAGCCTCGAACCCAACGACCCTTTCACCCCGGCTAAAGTCGAAATCAAGGCGCAGCCGTCGTTTTTCGGCAGGCTCAGGGCCTATTTCTTCACAGGCCTGGTGATTACGGCGCCCATCGCCATCACTGTTTGGGCAACCTACTGGTTTGTCACCCTGTTCGACGCCTGGGTGAAGCCCTTTATCCCGAAAGGATACAGCCCCGACACCTACCTGCCATTCCAGTTGCCAGGCTTCGGACTGCTCTTTGCGCTGGTGACGATCACGCTCATCGGCGCGCTGGCGGCAAATCTCGTCGGCCGCACGCTCCTCGGCATCTGGGACAAGCTGCTGGACCGCACGCCCGTCGTGCGCTCGATCTACAAGGGTTCGAAGCAGATATTCGAAACCATCTTCTCCCAGAAAGGGACCTCTTTCCGCTATGTCTGCCTGGTCGAGTGGCCGCGCCGGGATACCTGGGTGCTGTCCTTTGTGTCGCGCGAGGTTGATGGCGGGCAAATTGGCCTCGAAGCGGGCCGCCCCATGTATGCGGTCTATGTGTCGACCACGCCCAACCCAACTGGAGGCTATGTGTTCTTCGTCGATGTGGACGAGGTCAAGATCCTCGATATGAGTGTCGAAGACGGCTTGAAGCTGGTGATTTCCATGGGTCTGGTTTTTCCCGACCGGCCGCTGGAGGCCGCCGAGGAAGCGATCATCGCGTCCGCCCACAACAGCAAAGCTAACCAGCGGCAATCAGCCTGACGGTTTCTATATCCTTCCACTCTCATCATGCCCGCACTTGATGCGGGCATCTTCTAGACACCCTAGGGAAGATGGCCGTGTCAAGCACGGCCATGATGAGACCTAGGTGAGTGTTCTTCAACCAGCGGCAATCAGCCTGACGGCTTCGTCGCGCTCAAACAGATAGAGAAGAGTTCGCAAGGCCTCGCCACGGGGGCTGGTGAGCTTGGTGTCGCGGGCGAGGATAAGCCCGGCATCGTCACGGGCCGCCGCCAGCAGGTCGCCATCGACCGCGAGGTCCGCCATGCGAAAGAGCGGAACGCCGGCTTGGCGCGTGCCCAGCAATTCGCCGGCACCGCGCAGGCGCAAATCTTCCTCGGCGATGCGGAACCCGTCTTCGGTTTCGCGCATGATGCGAAGCCTGGCCTTGGCGGTTTCGCCTACGGGATCCTGATAGAGGAGGAGGCAGTTCGACTTCTCCGCGCCCCTGCCGACGCGCCCGCGCAACTGGTGCAACTGGGCAAGCCCAAAGCGTTCGGCGTTCTCGATAACCATGACATTGGCTTCCGGCACATCGACGCCCACCTCGATGACGGTGGTGGACACAAGCAGCGAAAGCGCTCCCGACTTGAACGCCGACATCGCCTTGTCTTTCTCAGGTCCCCGCAGGCGGCCGTGGATTAGACCTACTTGCCCCGGAAAGCGCTTGCTGAGGGCCGCGAAGCGATCCTCGGCGGCGGCGAGGTCCACAGCTTCGCTCTCCTCCACCAGCGGGCACACCCAATAGGCGCGGTTGCCATGCGCCAAGCCGCGGGCCAATCCCTCGATCACTTCATCCATGCGCGCCATTGGCAACACGCGGGTATCTATGGGAAGGCGCCCCGCCGGTTTTTCCGTAAGCTTCGAGACGTCCATGTCGCCATAGACGGTGAGCGCCAAGGTGCGGGGAATGGGTGTCGCAGTCATCACCAGAAGATCAGTGCTGGTCCCGGCTTTCGCTTGCAGCGCCAGGCGCTGATGGACGCCGAAGCGGTGCTGCTCGTCGATTACCACGAGCCCCAGGTCCTTGAATGCCACACCCTCCTGAAACAGCGCGTGAGTGCCAATGAGAATGCCGGTTTCGCCGCTCGCCAGTTTGGCTAATACCGCGTCTCGCGCCTTGCCCTTTTCGCGGCCCGTGAGCAAGGCGACGGTGATCCCTGCCGCGTCGCAGAATTGCTGAAGCGTTGCCATGTGTTGCCGCGCCAGGATTTCCGTGGGCACCATGAAGGCGCCCTGCGCGCCGCTTTCGACGGCGGTGGCAAGGGCGAGTAACGCCACCGCGGTTTTGCCCGATCCGACGTCGCCTTGCAGCAAGCGGAGCATCCGTTCCGGTGCCGCCATGTCGCGGAGGATTTCCTCGATGGCTCCCCGTTGAGCGCCCGTCAGGCTGTAAGGCAGGGCGGCCACGATCCTGGCGCGCGCATCTCCGGTTCCCTTGAGGCTTCGTCCGGCGGCGCGTTTCATGTGAGTGCGCACCAGTGACAGCGCCAGTTGATTGGCGAGCAGCTCATCGTAGGCGAGCCTGCGCCGCGCTGGAGACTCGGGGCCGATGGCGGCGGGCGTTTCGGGATGGTGGAGGGCGCGCAGCGCTTGCGCAAAATCCGGCCAGTTGTGGCGCTGCCGCCAGGCTTCGTCCTGCCACTCCTGGAGTGCAGGAATTTTGTCGAGCGCGGCGCGGATGGCGCGGGCCAGCAGCTTGCCCGATAATCCCTCGGTTAATGGATAAACCGGTTCGATCAGCGGCAAGAGGCCGAATTCCTCCGCCGTTACCATATGATCGGGATGGGCAATCTGCGGCACACCCGCGTACCATTCGACGGCACCTGAGATGAAACGCCGCTCGCCTTCGGGCAGCGAGCGTCTTAAGTGATCGGCGAAAGCATGAAAAAATACCAGTGTCAGGCGGCCGGTATCGTCGAAGACCTCAACCCGGTAGGGCACGCGCTTGTTGTGGGGCGGCGGTGGTTTGTGGCGGCCTACCGTCGCCTCGATGGTGACGATGCCCTGTTGCGGCAGATCGGCGATCCTTGGCCGGAAGCGGCGGTCGACAAGCCCCGAGGGCAGATGGAACAAGAGGTCGATGATGCGCGCGCTGCCTGCCTCCTCGCCCTGCGCTGGCCGCAGGAACGCAGCCAACGTCTTGTCGAGCTTCTGGCCGATCCCCTTGATGCCGGCAGCCCCGGCAAAAAGCGGATTGAGAACCGATGGACGCATCAGGTCTGATTAAGCCACCTCACAAGAAAGGTGCCACCGGTTCCTTTTGAGCCATGGCGATGGCGTTGGCCTCCTTGAACGTGAAGGCCCCGCCGAACAGGGCCTTGCTGGTGATAACGCCTGAAATATCCGGCAGATAGGAGAGGGTGGAAATATCGTCGAGGGATTTGACCAGCCCGCTGGCGATCACCGGAATTTTCACATGGGTGGCAAGATCGGTGGTGTGGGAGAAGCTGCTTTCGGCAAATCCGTAGGCGTAGTCAATGTCCGTATAGATGATCGCTGCGAGGCCTATGTTCTCGAACTGGCGCGCGAACTCGAGCGGCGTGAATTTTGTGGTTTCCGTCCAGCCTTCCACGACGACCTGCCGTCCCTTGGCATCGACGCTCACCACCACGCCATTGGGATAGGCGGTGGCGGCGGCCTTGACGAAATGCGGATATTTCACCGCCGCCGTTGCGATGACAACCCGGCTGGCGCCTGCCCCCATCCACATATGCACTTTTTCCATGTTGCGGATGGCGCCGCCCACCTGCACCTTGCATCCCGCCTTGCGGATAATCTCCTTGATGATGGCGGTGTTTTCGCCCTCGTTGAAAACCGCGTCGATATCGACCACATGCAGCCATTCCGCCCCTTGCTTGGCCAGATCGCGGGCACACTGGACGGGCTCAAGATCGTAAACGACCGGGCTTTCCATCCTGCCATCACGCAAATTGACGAGACGGCCCTTCCGCAGTTCGAGATCGGGATAGATGATCATGTTAGCCTCCCTCGCAAGTTTCTTGGACGGCCAGTCTGCAACAAAAATTCCGGCATGGAAAGGCCGCGTTGGCAAAGACAATCCTCACCCTGAGGTGGCCGGCGCAGCCGGGCCTCGAAGGGTCCTCCAGCCCAGCTTGTGGCCATCGTTCGAGGCTCGGCGTTATGGCCTCGCACCTCCGGATGAGGATTGTAGATATTCAACTTCATTGCGGCGCGTTCCGGCACGGTTTAAGGAGGCGCTGCCCATGACCGCCCCCTCCGAAAATTCCGATACCCGCCGCAAACGGCTGCTGTGGCGAGCCAGCCATCGCGGGATCAAGGAAATGGACTTGCTTCTGGGCGGTTTCGCCAAGGCGCGGATCGCTGCCATGGGCGAGGTGGACTTGGCCCAACTCGAAGCCATTATCGAACTGCCCGACCAGGAATTGCTGAGCTGGGCAACGAAGGTCAGCCCCGTGCCGGTGGAGCATGCTTCGGCGCTTCTGATGGAAATACTCGAACACCGGCCATGATCGCTCTCAACCGTCTTAAAGCCCGCCTTGCCGTGCCGGGCCGTGTGGAATTGTCCGGCGTGCCGCAGGGGCTCGATGCCATGCTGCTGCCGAAGGTCGCCCAAGAACTCGGGCGGCCGCTGGTGCATGTGGCGCTCGACGATCAGAGGCTTTCGGTGCTTGCCGACCAGCTCGCCTTTTTCGCGCCCCAGCTCGAAGTCGCGCGCTTTCCCGCCTGGGACTGCCTCCCCTATGACCGGGTGTCTCCCGCCGCCGAAATCAGCGCGCGGCGCCTGGCTACGCTGGCGCGGCTGACGCAAACCCTTGCGCAACCGCTTATCGTTCTGACCACAATCAATGCGGTGCTGCAGCGCGTCGTTCCCAAATCCTTGCTTGGCGGCGCCACGTTTACGGCGGCTCCGGGCCAGATGGTGGACAGCGGAAAACTTCTGACCTTTCTCGCACAGAATGGATTTTCACGCTCCGGCACCGTGGTCGATCCCGGCGATTTCGCGGTGCGGGGCGGCATCATAGACATTTTTCCACCCGGCGCCGATGATCCGGTGCGTCTCGATTTCTTCGGCGATACGCTTGAAACAATCCGCAGTTTCGATCCGGAGTCGCAGCGGTCCACGGTGGCGCTGAAGCGCTTTACCCTCAATCCCGCCAATGAGGTGCTGCTGACGCCGGAGGCCATCGGCAGATTCCGCAAAAATTATGCGGCGGCCTTCGGCGGCCTCGACACGGCGGACCCGCTCTATGACAGCGTGACCAACGGCAGGCGCTATCAGGGCCAGGAACACTGGCTGCCGCTGTTCCATGATCATCTGGAAACGCTTTTCGACTATCTGCCCGAGGCTGCAATCAGCCTTGATCATACGGCGGCTGAATCGGCCACCGCGCGGTTTGACCAGATCGAGGAATTCCATAGTGCCAGGCAGGAAGCCCTCGACAAGCAGAGCTTCGGCGCCGCGCCCTACAAGCCGCTAAAACCGGAAGCCCTCTATCTCACGGCGCAACAATGGGCGGAAACACTCGCGGACCATACAACACTGGCGCTGTCGCCCTTCGAGAGCCCGGACTCGTCTGCCGTTTCCTTCGGCGGCAAGCGTGGGCGCAGTTTCGGCCTGGAGCGCGGCCAGGCGGGCGGCAATGTTTATGAGGCGGTGAAAGCCCATACGGAGGCTTTGCGCAAGACGGGTAAGCGCGTCGCCATCGCCACCTGGACGGAAGGTTCTCGCGAACGTCTCGAAGCCATTCTCAAGGATCACGAATTGGCGCCGCTCGCCGCCGCCGATAACTGGGTGGAATTGCAAGGCCGCGATCCTTCCATCGTCAGTCTCATCGTGCTGGGAGTCGAGGAAGGCTTCGAGACCGACGATTTCGCCCTCATTGCCGAACAGGATATTCTCGGCGACAGGCTGGTGCGCAAGGCGCGCAAACACCGCAAGGCGTCCGACTTCCTCTCGGAGCTTTCCTCTCTTTCACCTGGCGATCTCGTCGTCCATGTCGATCACGGCATCGGGCGCTTCGAGGGGCTCAAGACCATCGAAGTGCAGGGCGCACCCCACGATTGCCTCCACATCATGTATGCCGGCAACGACCGGCTGTTCCTCCCGGTCGAGAACATCGAGTTGCTGACGCGCTATGGGTCCGAGGATCAGGCCGTCAATCTTGACAAGCTCGGCGGCGGAGCCTGGCAGGCCAAGAAAGCGAAGCTCAAGGAGCGTATCCGCGAGATCGCCGAGGACCTGATCCGGACGGCGGCGGCGCGCGAACTGAAGACCGGCGACATTCTGCCGCCACCCGAGGGCGCCT
>JACMJT010000479.1 GCA_014380505.1 Hyphomicrobiales bacterium
GTCCTCGCGGTCGGCATGGGCGAAGAGCTTCACTGTGGAGGCATTGGTATAGCTGTCGACGACGCGGCCCGTAACCAGCGAGCGCATGTCGGCCTGGATGGCCGAGAGCTTGCCCAGGCGCGGCACGAAATACCAGCAGGCTGCGCCATAACCCACGAGCCAAATCAGCATGGGAGCCATGAGCCAGAGATCGCTCGTCGCCACCAGCACCAGCGCGCCGATGAAATAGACCGAGACATAAACAATGACCTCGGTGAACTTCATCACGGCATCGCGCACGCCAAGTGCCGTCTGCATCACCTTGGTGGCGACGCGGCCGGCGAAATCATTGTGAAAGAAATCCATGCTCTGGCGCAGCACATAGCGGTGCGCGGCCCAGCGGGTGCGCATGGCAAAGTTGCCGCGCAAGCCCTGGTGCGAGATCGATTCGGAGACGAAATTGAGGGCAGGCAGGATGATAACAACCAGCGCGCCCATGAGGGCGAGCCACACGCCATGAGTCTGCCAGAAATTGGCGCGATCGGCAGTTGTAACCAAATCAACCAGATTGCCGAGGAAGGCAAAGAGATAGACCTCGATGAAGGCGATGACGGCCGAGAGGAGGACCGATGCAATGAGCAGGCCCAGGAAGGGCCGCGTGAAATACCAGGCAAACGGCAACAGGCCCGCCGGCGGCTGAACAGGCCGCTCGGGCGGAAAGGGATCGACGCGGGATTCGAACCAGTGGAAAAAACGATCAAGCACGATGAAACTCCATGTGCCCGAATATAAGCTTGCCAACAGGCATTTCAAAGGCCCGACCACTGCCTGACTCAGCGGCGGGCGGGGAATAGTGCATAAAAACAAGCGGCGACCGTGCTATTGAGTTTTGCCGATGCCGTCCCAATCCCGCCTTATCCCGCTTATCATCGCCAGCGCGCTGTTCATGGAAAACATGGACTCGACCGTGATCGCCACATCGCTTCCGGCCATCGCGGCAGACCTCGGCACGGACGCAATCGCCCTCAAGCTGGCGTTTACCACTTATCTCCTCAGCCTCACCGTGTTCATCCCCATCAGCGGCTGGTGCGCCGACCGCTTCGGCGCGCGTCTGGTATTTCGGCTGGCAATTGTAGTGTTTACGCTTGGTTCCATCGCCTGCGGGCTCGCCACGTCGCTGGGCGAGCTTGTGGCGGCGCGCGCGGTGCAGGGCATCGGCGGCGCCATGATGGTCCCGGTGGGGCGCATCATCCTGCTGCGCTCCATCCCCAAATCCGAGCTGGTCGATGCGCTGGCCTGGCTCACCATTCCGGCACTTCTTGGGCCGCTGATAGGACCACCGGTGGGCGGCTTCATCACAGACACGTTCAGCTGGCGCTGGGTATTCTGGATGAACGTGCCATTCGGCATCGCGGCCATCGCCTTTGCTTCCAAGCTGATGCCGAAAATCGAAATCGATCATGTGCCGCCGCTCGATGTGAAGGGGTTTCTGCTGTCGGGCATCGGCCTTTCGGCAACCGTGTTCGGCTTCACTGTCATGGGCCGCGGTCTCTTGCCGGGTGCAACACCCTACGTGCTGGTAATCATCGGCTTGGTGTTGCTTTACTTTTATCTGCGCCACGCCCGTAGCTCGCCCGCACCCATTCTGGATTTGCGATTGCTGAAGATCGCTACCTTCCGGGCTGGTGTGCTGGGCGGCAGCTTATTCCGCGTGGGCGTTGGCGCCGTGCCATTCCTGCTGCCCCTGCTGTTCCAGTTGGGCTTCGGCATGACGGCTTTTCAGTCGGGGCTTCTCACCTGTGCCGCGGCAGCCGGCGCCATCTCCATGAAATTTCCGGCGGCGCGTCTCATTCGCCGCTTCGGTTTCCGTCGCCTGCTTATCATCAATGGCGCGCTGGCTAGCTTATCGATGGCAGCTCTCGGATTTCTCACGCCGTCAACGGCCTTTGCCGTGATCCTGCCGCTGCTGTTCGCGGGTGGCTTCTTGCGCTCGCTGCAGTTCACCGCGATGAACGCCATGGCTTACTCAGATATCGAGAACCCTGCCATGAGTCATGCGACAAGCCTGTACACGGTGATCCAGCATCTTTCGCTTTCGGCCGGCGTGGTTGTTGCCGCCTTCGTGCTTGAGGCTGCACAGTTTTGGCGCGGCGAGTTGACATTGGCTGCTGGCGATTTCGCTTTGGCGTTTATTGTCGTAGCGTTGGTTGCCGCAAGCTCGGTGAACTCGTTTGCCGGCCTCACCGCCGACGCGGGCTCATCCGTCTCAGGCCGCACCTCACGCCCGCTCGACGAATGAGTCGAGGACGCGTTTTTCACCGGCTTTGTCGAAGTCGATGGTGAGCTTGTTGCCGTCGATGCCGCCGATGCGGCCGTAGCCGAATTTCTGGTGGAACACGCGCTCGCCGCGTTCGAATTGAGCAACTTCGGTTTCCCGCGCAGTCAGTTCACCCTCGATAAAATGGGGCGTGGAGCGCGTGGCGGTGCCTTTGGCCCAGCGTTCCTGGGCCCGTTGCCAGCCGGGTGTGGCATAGGTGTTGGTGAAGGGCTTTGTCTCGTCGAAGCGGCTCGCGCCGTAGGCGCCTAACCCGTGGCCGCCATAGCTGTTGGCCATGGGCGCCACTTCCACATGGGCCTCGGGCAATTCGTCGATGAAGCGCGAGGGCAAGCCTGAAGCCCACAGATTATGTATGCGCCGGTTCTGGGCAAAGGAAACAAAAGCGCGGCGCTTGGCGCGGGTTAAGCCGACATAGGCCAAGCGGCGTTCTTCCTCCAGCCCGGCGCGACCCTTTTCATCGAGCGAGCGCTGGTGGGGGAACAGGCCTTCCTCCCAACCCGGCAGGAACACCGTGCCGAATTCCAATCCTTTGGCCGAATGCAAGGTCATGATGTTGATCTTGTCTTCATCGGCCGCCTGTTCAACATCCATGACGAGAGCGATGTGTTCAAGAAAGCCCGCCATGTTCTCGAACTCACCCATGGAGCGCACCAGTTCCTTGAGGTTTTCGAGGCGGCCTTGGGCTTCCGGGCTTTTGTCGTTCTGCCACATCTCGGTGTAGCCCGACTCGTCGAGGATGATCTCGGCAAGCTCGGTATGGGAAATGCCAGCGAGCGCCTGGCGCCAGCGGCCGAAACTTTCAATCAGCAATCGCAGTGCGGTGCGCGTCTTGTTGGGCTATTCATCGGTGAGGGCCAAGGCTTCGCCGGCGCGGTAGAGCGATGTCCCCTGGGCGCGGGCGAAGACATGCATGCGCTTCACCGAGGTATCGCCGATGGCGCGCTTTGGCGTGTTGACAATACGCTCGAAAGCCAAATCGTTGTCGGGCGCGGCGGTGACCTTGAAGTAGGCCAATGCATCACGGATTTCGGCGCGCTCATAGAAGCGGGGGCCACCCACCACGCGGTATGGCAGCCCAAGTACAATGAAGCGGTCTTCGAAAGCCCGCATCTGGAAGGAGGCACGCACAAGGATTGCCATATCGTCGAGCTTCTCGCCCTTCCTTTGCAGGTTCTCGATATCGTCGCCGATGGTGCGGGCTTCCTCGTCACCATCCCAGTGGGAGCGCACGATGACGGGATCGCCCTCGTCGCGGTCCGTGTGCAGGGTTTTGCCGAGGCGGCCTTCGTTCTTGGCGATGAGGCCGGAGGCAGCACCCAGGATTTGTGGCGTTGAACGGTAATTGCGTTCAAGCCGGATTACCTTGGCGCCAGGAAAGTCTTTCTCGAAGCGCAGGATGTTGTCGACTTCGGCA
>JACMJT010000061.1 GCA_014380505.1 Hyphomicrobiales bacterium
AGAACGTGCGGAAGCGCAGTACCTGAGGGTTTTCCGTATCGAGCGGCGGCATCGTTCCCTTTGGGGCGAACTCGCCATAGGCCTCGTCGAGCATGAGAAGGGCGTCTGACGGCAGCCCGGCGATCATGCGCGCGACATCGCCGGCATTCCACCAGCTTCCCATCGGATTATCGGGATTGGCGAAGTAGATGAGCCGCGCGTTTTCCCTGCGTGCGAGATCGAGGAGCGTTTCAGGGTCTTCGCGGTCATTGACATAGGGCGTCGTCACCAGCCTGCCGCCGAACCCATGCACATGGAAATTGAAGGTGGGATAGGCGCCAAGCGAGGTGGCGACTGTGACACCCGGCTCGACGAACAGGCGCACGGCGAGCCCGAAGAGCCCGTCGATGCCCTCCCCCACGGTGACATTTTCGGGTGCAACACCATGATGGGTGGCGAGCGCCTGCTTGAGATCGTGGATTTCTGCATCACCATATTTCCAGACCTCGGCCGCCGCCTCGCGCATCGCAGCGATCGCCTTGGGCGACGGCCCAAAGACATTTTCATTGGCGCCAATGCGAACCCGGAAGCGCCGCCCCGTCTGCCGCTCGATAGTGTCGGGGCCGACAAATGGCACGGTGGCGGGGAGCTGTTCGACTAGCGGCGTGAAGGGCAAGCGCATGGAAAGCCTGACTCGCAAATAGTGGCGAAAGCTTGAATGCCCTTTTCCCAAGCCACTTGCAAATCGATCAGCCCGGGGGTTTAGCTGGAACCAAACCATGGGAAATGGGTTTCAGTTCAATGAAGCTTCGCCGTCCACGAGAAATCATAGCCCTGCTTCTGGCAGGACTGATTCTGTCGCTTGCACACCCTGTTGAATCCCAAGCCGATCTCTCCTCGGTCAAGCGCGACTTCCGCAATCTTTGCCAATCCTTGAAAATGAAATGCGCACGCTCCCACTCGGTGAAAAAAGCTCCGTCCAGCCGCACCGCTAAGAAAGGCACCGCTCCCCTCCCAAGCAAGCAAAACACCAAACCAGTGGAAAAGGCCGCCCCAATCACGGCAAAGGCCAAAGCCATCCCGCCGATCCCCCAGCGCAAACCGGACGCGATTGCAAAAAAAACCCTCGTACCGCCGCCTAAAGAAAAAACAATCGCTCCACTGCGCAAAGCAAAGCCGGAGACGCAAATTGCAACCGTCGTGCTTCCGCAGAAGGACATGACCACCATCATAACTCCCGTTCCGCGATCGGAGCCCGACAACGGCTGTTTGGTCAGCCTCAGAAACAGCGGAGCGGAATTTGATACCCTGACGTCCGTGGGCAATGGGCGTTGCCGTGTCGATGTTCCGGTCCGGCTTCACTCCATTTCGACGACCTCCGGGAAGATTGCCCTGCCCGAGTCGCCGATCCTGAGTTGCCGGTTTGCCCGCCAGTTTGCCCTATGGCTATCCGATACGGGCGCAGCGCTGGTTTCCACCCATTTGGATAACAAGATGGCGAAAATCTCGACGGGACCCGGATATGAATGCCGCGGCCGCAACGGCAGCTCATCCGCCAAGTTGAGCGAGCACGCCTTCGGCAATGCCGTCGACATCACAACGATCACCACTGGGGACGGCCGGAAAATCCAGATTTCGGATGCCGGCAGCCGCTCGTCTCCATCGTTTCAGGTGCTTCGAGGCTTGCGGACAACGGCATGCGGCTATTTCAGCACGGTGCTGGGGCCGGGCTCCAACGAGGCCCATGCATCCCATTTCCATTTCGATATTGGCATGCACGGAAGAAGCAAAAATTACCGCATCTGCGAGTAGTTTCGCACCAGGGTCAGATGGCGGAACCAGCGCGGGGATAAACGGGTTAAACCTGCGACGTGCGTAACTTTTCTTTTCAGGAGGCAGGAATGAAACTTATCGGGGCGATGGCTGCCTTGACGATTTCCGCAACCGCGCTGGGCGCACAGGAAATTGTTACGAGCAACCAGGAGAAGTTCATCCTGGAAACCGTAGCTGAAGGACTTTCGCATCCTTGGGGCCTTGCCTTCCTTCCCGATGGCGCGATGCTGGTCACCGAACGCTCGGGCCAGTTGCGGCGTGTGTCGGCTGAAGGCCAGGTGGGCGAGCCCATAACTGGCCTGCCCGAGATCCAGGCCGGTAAACAGGGCGGCCTGCTCGATGTGACGCTGCACCCGCAATTCGCGGAGAACCGCCTGGTCTATGTAAGTTTCACCGAACCTGGCGAAGGCGGCAATTCGACCGCGGTGGCGCGTGGCCAATTGAGCGAGGATGGGAACTCGCTGAATGGGGTGAAAACCATCTTTTCGCAGAAGCCGAAAATCGACAACATGATGCACTTCGGCTCTCGCATTGTCTTCGATGGGCAGGGTCATATGTTCATCACCATGGGCGAGCGCTTCGACGAGCGGTACCGGACGCAAGCCCAGGAACTCAATTCCCATCTGGGCAAGATCGTGCGCCTCAACGAGGACGGGTCGGTGCCGCGCGATAACCCGTTCGTCAACAGGCAGGGCGCATTGCCGGAAATCTGGTCCTACGGCCATCGCAATGTTCAGGCGGCGGCCATGAACCCGAAGACCAGGACCCTGTGGGAGATCGAGCACGGTCCCAAAGGCGGCGACGAGATCAACATCGTCGAGGCGGGCAAGAATTACGGCTGGCCGGTCATCTCCTTCGGCATCAATTATGACGGCACGCCCGTCGGCAGCGGCAAAAGCGAGGCGCCAGGCATGGAGCAGCCGATCCATCAATGGACGCCGGTTATCGCGCCCTCCGGCATGATGTTCTATTCAGGTACTGCGTTCCCGGAGTGGAAGGACGATCTTTTCGTGGGCGGCCTTGCAGTCACCTCCCTGGTTCGCGTCGAACTCGACGGCAACCGGATCGTAGGCGAGGAGCGCTTGCTGACCGATCGAGGCTGGCGCATCCGTGACGTAGCCCAGGGGCCCGATGGTTCCATCTACGTCATCACCGATGAAACCAACGGTCGCATCCTTCGATTGCGGCTTGCCGGTGCGAGCGCCAGACAGTAGAGGTGCTTTAATAGACGCATTGCCATGCACGGAAGAAGCAAAAATTACCGCATCT
>JACMJT010000480.1 GCA_014380505.1 Hyphomicrobiales bacterium
AACCCGCGAAGCCTCCACATCGCACTTGAACAGCATCTCGATGGCGTGAATGGAATCATCAACGCTGATGCCCTTGTGCTCGACCGGAAAAGGCACATGCCAGATGCCGCCCGGCATCGGGCCAAAACTCGCCTTGTACGGCAGAACTTTTCCGGTGAGCGCCATGCCGAGAAGCGTGCGGCCATGGAAGGCGCCGTGGAAGGCGATGACATCGGATCGCCCTGTATAACTGCGCGCAAATTTGATGGCGTTTTCAACCGCCTCCGCCCCCGTCGTCACAAGAGCCGATTTCTTCTCGCCCTTCATCGGCGCAATTGCGTTGAGCTTTTCGCAGAGTTCAACGAACGGCGTGTAGGGCATCACCGTGGCGCAGGTATGGGTGAGTTTCTCCAGCTGCTCGTAAACCCGCTTCATCACGAGGGGATGCCGGTGGCCTGTGTTCACCACCGCAATGCCGCCGCCGAAATCCACATAGCGGTTGCCTTCAACATCCCAGATTTCGGAATTCTCGGCCCGCGCCGCCATCACGGCAGCCCCCATGCCAACGCCGCGCGATACAGCCTTGGCGCGCCGCTCCACCCACTGCTTGTTCATGCCGGGGGCTGCTGTGACAGGTGCATTCATGATTGTCTCCTGGGTAAAATGTGGGCACTCTTTACTCTCTCTCCCCCCGCAAGGGCAAACACAATCACTTTTCAGGAATGCCAGATGTCCGAACTTTATAGGTCCACCGCCAATGAAATCCACACGCGCTTGAAAAGCGGGGAAATCTCCCCGCTGGACTGCCTCGATGCGCTGGAACAGCGTATCGCCGCCGTGGATAGCAAAGTGAATGCCTTGCCCACCTTGTGTTTTGACCGCGCCCGGGCCCATGCCCGCGAGTTTATGAAAAAACCCATGGCCGAACGTGGCGTGCTCTTGGGTCTCCCCGTGCCTATCAAGGATCTGGACGATGTAGCCGGCGTGCGCTCAACCCAGGGCTCGCCCATTTTCGCCAACCGCGTGCCAACAACCTCCGACGTGATGGTCACCCATCTGGAAAAAAACGGCGCCATTGTTTACGCCATGTCGAACACGCCCGAGTTTGGGGCAGGGGCCAACACCTTTAATGAAGTCTTTGGCCGCACCCTGAATCCGTGGAACACCTCGCGCTCCGCCGCCGGTTCATCGGGTGGTGCTGCGGTCGCCCTGGCCACAGGCACCGCATGGCTGGCCCAAGGCTCCGATCTCGGCGGATCCTTGCGAAACCCCGCAAGCTTCTGCGGTGTCGTCGGCATGCGGCCCTCGCCCGGCCGGGTGGCCGCCAGCGTTTACAACAAGATCGACAGCACCCTCGGCATCGCGGGCCCCATGGCCCGTAACGTCGAAGACCTCGCCCTTCTCTTTGATGCCATGGTGGGCGAAGAGCCGGCCGATCCCCTCTCGCTCCCCTCGGATGGCACCTCATACCTGAAAGCCGCGCGCTCCGGCTGGAAGCCAAAACGCGTCGCCATCAGCCGCGACCTCGGCATCAGTCCTGTCGATCCCGAAGTCGCCGACATCGTGATGAAGGCCGCGCGCCAGTTTGAGCAGGCGGGCGTCATCGTCGAGGAAGCCCACCCGGATTTGCATGAAGCCATGGAGTGCGCCCAGACGCTGCGCGCCCTGTCCTATGCCGTGGGCATGCGCAGCCTTCTTGAAAATCACCGCGCCCAGCTCAAGCCCGAAGTCATCTGGAATATCGAGAAGGGTCTGGCGCTCACCGGAGCGGAAATTTCCCGCGCCGAAGCCCAGCGCGGCGCCATGTTCCAGCGCATGCGGAAATTTTTTGAAACTTACGACCTGCTTTTGTGCCCCACCACAATCGTTCCTCCCTTTCCGGTTGAACAGCGCTACGTAACCGAATGTAATGGAACGAAATTCGAAACCTATGTGGATTGGCTGCTCATCGTCTCCGCCATCACACTTGTGGCGTGCCCAGCCATCTCAATCCCCGCCGGCTTCACCAAAGAGCATCTCCCTGTAGGCATTCAGATCGTAGCCCCACCGCGCGGCGAGGCCCGCCTGCTGGCCGGCGCAAAGTTGCTCGAAACGATTCTGGGATTCGGCGCCATAACGCCCATTGATCCGATTAATCCATAGACCAACTCTCATCATGGTCGTGTCAAGCACGACCATGATGAGAAGGCGCGCGAATCCTGCCTGCGAATCTTTGAGGGCATGCAGCTCAGGTAATGAGATTCATGATTTTAAAGTAATGCTGCAATTGAAGTAATAAGACTGATGATATTTGAGTAATGAAATTGATAACATAAAAGTAATGCAGAAGATTATGTAATGAGATTGCTGATATTTAAGTAATGTAACTGATTATATCAGTGTTGCCGGAGCGCAACATCTCGCAACATTATCGGAAATTTTCTTTCTGCTTGGCAGCCAGTACGTAATTTATATTTTGAATCTTGCTAGAGATTCGATGCGTACTTGAAAAAGAATTTGCCAGGAAAGATTTTCAAAATGAAAAATACAGGTTTTGCAAGCTTCATTGCTCTCACGCTTTCGGCTGGTGCAGCTTGGTCTGCTGACTCAGCGACAGGCGCTGATCCTTACTATGGTTTTGTAGGGCACATAGGGGTTTCAGCCGGTGTGAACTACGCTTACGAGTTGGATATCACTTCCAGTCCTGACGAAGGAACCCTATGACAAGATTCGTGACGGCGCAGATGAAAATCAAGGTTTCGTGGATGGGTTTGTTTTGAGGTCGGGCCTTGCTTACTTTGCAACCGACGCGACGACTTTGATTGCGGACGCTGAGTTCGCTCCAAGCAAGGACTACATAGATAATAACGATCCCGGCCGCCATTTTGGTTTCTCCCTCTCTGGTGAAACCCTGGTTAGCGACAGCATGCCCCTCTATCTGACCTATGGTGGAAGTTGTACCCACATCAATGCGACTGATGAGGGTGAACAGTATGATGAATGGACTGCTATGGTTGGACTTGATTTGGCCTTTGGTGCCGGAGCGCCGAAAGAGCGCTGGACAAATGGCATGGCAATCGGAGCACCGCGCTTGCCGGTTCGGGCCTCGGCCTGGACCGAGTGGGTAGACTAAACCAAAGCATATCAAGTTTGTTTGATCTCTCTGGCAATAAGCTCATCGCAAGCCCACGATCCGAAGCAAGGCTTTTAGCCTCTGCCAAATTGCTTGAGAGCATGTTGGGGCTGGCGGCGCTTGTCCCAATTGATCCCCGGCAAATGTCCGGACAAGGGCCGCAAGCTCCGGCTCATCCACACGAGCCAAAGCCTCCTGCGGTGAAAGCCATTGCCGCGTGCGCTCGTGGGCTTCCGGCCACAGGTCCAGAACCTCGGTCACCTCCATGCCAAACACGTCAACCCGGAAACGTTTCTTCGCACCGCCGCGCAGGCGCTTGCTGTAGCCGTAATGCCCAATGGCCTGTGCCGACATTTTCCCGCGAATGCCCGCCTCTTCATAAGCTTCCTGTGCCGCACTTTCAGCGGCGCTGTGCCCCGGCATCGGCCAGCCCTTGGGAATAACCCAGCGCCTGGTTTCGCGTGAGGTGATCAGCAGGATTTCAAGAGCTTGCGCCCGCCGCCAGGGCAGCGCCGCATATTGTTGTGAAACGTCCGCAACTCTCATGGGAGCAGGGCGTTAGCCCGCAGAGGCGAACCTGTAAAGATGAATTGCCCACGCGCAAGAAATTATGGGCGGCCTTACTGCAA
>JACMJT010000481.1 GCA_014380505.1 Hyphomicrobiales bacterium
AGGATTTCGGAAATTTGAGTGATTCTTTTTCAGTTTGGATCAAGAAATATCGTTCCTCCAGTAAGCCTTACCATCGTCCGTCGCCTGTAGCCAAGATGCGAAGCCACGAGGGCTTGCCGCCGGTGCGCTCACGGCGGCGCTTTGACCACAGGCTTGACCGTCCGGCAAGCGGACTAGCTTTTGCCGGTGGTTTCACCATATATGACCGGCCATGGCACAGGCTTCCGCCATCCATTTCCGCAAGATGAACGGGCTCGGCAATGATTTTGTCGTGCTCGATGCGCGGGCACGTGCCATTCGCCTGGACGACACCAAGGCCCGCGCCATCGCCGACCGCAAGACCGGCATCGGCTGTGATCAGTTGATCGTGCTGGAGCCCTCGAAGACGGCCGACGTGCGCATGCGCATCTGGAACAACGAAGGCTTCGAAGTTGAAAGTTGCGGCAATGCCTCGCGCTGCATCGCCGATCTCCTGTTTGCGGAAAAGAAAAGCTCGCGCGCCACCATCGATACCTTGGGCGGGCTTCTGCTGGCGCAGAAGGCCGGGGAAAAACTCGTGACCGTCGATAACGGAGCGCCCCGCTTCGGCTGGAAGGACATTCCCCTGTCCGAACCCTTCGCCGATACACGCCACATCGAATTGCAACTGGGACCCATCGATGCGCCGCTGATCCATTCGCCATCCGTGGTCAATGTCGGCAATCCCCATTGCATCTTCTGGGTGAAGGATCTCGATGTGGTCGATCTGGCCAAGGCGGGGCCCATGCTCGAGCATCACCCGATGTTCCCCGAGCGCGCCAACATTTCTCTGGCCAAGGTTCACGCCCGCGATCACATGACGCTCCGTGTCTGGGAGCGCGGCGCCGGACTAACCCGGGCCTGCGGCACGGCGGCCTGCGCCGCCATGGCGGCGGGTTTCCGCATTAAAATCATCGACGCGAAATGCCGGGTCACATTGCCCGGCGGCGATCTGATGATGGAGCGGCGCGAAAGCGACGGTCATATACTAATGACCGGCCCCGTGGCCTATGACTTCGAGGGCGACCTGCCCGAACATCTTTCGGTGTAGGCGATGGCCTCCACCGAAATCGTCACCTTCGGATGCCGCCTCAACAGCTATGAGTCCGAAGTGATGCGCGGCCACGCCGGCAAGGCGGGGCTCGACAACACCATCGTCTTCAACACCTGCGCCGTCACGGCGGAAGCCACCCGCCAGGCCAGGCAAGCGATCAGGCATGCCCGGAAGGAACAGCCTCAAGCCCGCATCATCGTCACGGGCTGCGCGGTGCAGACCGATCCCCAAATGTTCGCAAGCATGGCCGAAGTTGATCTCGTCCTCGGCAATGAAGAAAAAATGCAAGCCGAGAGTTGGACGCCACGGGACAGCGAGCGCGTGCGTGTCAGCGACATCATGCCGGTGCGCAAGACCGCCCTTCACATGATCGATGGCTTGACCGAGCGCACCCGCGCCTTCGTGCAGGTGCAGAACGGCTGCGATCATCGCTGTACCTTTTGCATCATCCCTTTCGGCCGCGGCAATTCGCGTTCGGTGCCGGCGGAAGACGTGGTCGAGCAGGTGCGCCGCCTCGCCGCCAACGGCTATTCGGAGATCGTTCTGTCTGGCGTCGACATCACCTCGTGGGGAGCGGACCTTCCGTCGGCGCCCAAGCTTGGCAGTCTGGTGAAGCGGATTCTTAAGCTTGTTCCCGATCTCAAACGCCTGCGCCTGTCTTCCATCGATTCGATCGAAGCCGATGCCGAATTGCTGGACTTGATGGCTGGCGAGGAACGGCTGATGCCGCATATCCACCTGTCGCTGCAATCGGGCGACAACATGATCCTGAAGCGGATGAAGCGCCGTCACACGCGGGAAGATTCGATTGCGTTCTGCGCGGAACTACGCGCGCGGCGCCCCGATATCGTCTTCGGCGCCGACATCATCGCGGGCTTCCCGACCGAAACCGATCAAATGTTCGGAAACTCGCTGAAGATCGTCGATGACTGCGGCCTCACCTATCTCCATGTCTTTCCGTTTTCGCCCCGTCCTGGAACGCCCGCCGCGCGCATGCCGCAACTTGAGAAAACGGTGATCAAGGAACGCGCCCGGATTCTCCGCCTGAAAGGGCAGGAACGGCTCCAGGCCTTTCTCGCGGACGAAATCGGCGCCACGCGCCAGGTTCTCGTCGAAACCGGGAGGTCGGGCCGCACCGAGCATTTCGCCGCCGTCAAATTCGCCCAGGAGATGACGCCCGGCGCCATCGTGCGGGCCCGCGTCACCGGCCACGGTGAGACTCATCTCGAGGCGAGACTGGCGGCATGAGCGGTTTCTTCAAGAAACTTTTCAACCGCATCACTGGAAAAACGGAAGACGCAAGCCCCACCATTGACGAAGCCAGGGCGCTCCCCGCGCCGGAACCCTTGCCGCTGCCCGAACCGGAACCGGAATTGCAGCCCGAGCCGGAACCCGTTGCCGAACCTGAACCGGTTATCGTCGAAGCGCCGGTCGAACTTGCGGTCGAAACGAAAAAGCCGGAACCGGCGCACAAGACCAAACCCGCACCAAAAAAGGTCGAGGTCAAAAAGCCAGTTCCGAAAAAGCCTGAGCCCAAGAAACCAGAACCTAAGGCTAAGGTTAAGGTTCAACCAAAGCCCAAGATCGAAAAGCCGCCCGTCGATGAGATTGCCGCTCCACCAACACCTGAGCCGGACGTCATCGCCGCCGCATCCGAGGCGGTTATCTTTCCGGAACAGGTAACGGTCGAAATTCCCGAGGTTCAGCCTCAAATTGTTTCGGCAGCCGCCGAGAACAGGGGCTGGCTTTCGCGGCTCAAAGACGGCCTCTCAAAGTCGTCGAGGACGATCACCGGTTCGATCACCTCGATTTTCACCAAGCGCAAGCTCGATGCCGGAATGCTTGGCGAGCTGGAGGACGTGCTGATCCAGGCCGACCTCGGCGTGGCCATGGCGGAACGCATCGTCAAGGCCGTGTCGGCTGGCCGGTACGACAGGGAAATCGAACCCGAGGAAGTAAAGCGCATTCTTGCTGTGGAAGTGGCGAAGGTTTTGAAGCCGGTCGAGGTGCCTTTCAATTTCGGGACGGAGAAGCCATTCGTCATCCTTGTTGTCGGCGTTAACGGTTCGGGCAAAACCACGACCATCGGCAAGCTTGGCGCCATTGCGAAAGCTGAAGGCTTCAAGGTGATGTTCGCGGCCTGTGACACGTTTCGCGCCGCGGCCATCGAGCAGCTTACAGTCTGGGGCCAGCGCATCGGCGCCACCACCGTATCGCGGCCCACCGGCTCCGATTCCTCCGGGCTTGCTTTCGATGCCATGACGCAGGCGCGGGACACCGGCACCGACATTTTATTCATTGATACGGCGGGGCGCCTCCAGAACAAAGCCTATCTCATGGACGAACTCGACAAGGTGGTGCGCGTTGTCAAGAAGCAGGATGCGGGCGCGCCCCATGCCGTGCTGCTGGTGCTCGACGCCACCACGGGACAGAATGCCATCGCCCAGGCCGAGGTTTTCACCAAGGTCGCGGGCGTCACAGGGTTGATCATGACTAAGCTCGACGGCACGGCGCGCGGAGGCATACTCGTGGCGATCGCGGAAAAATTCAAATTGCCGGTCCATGCCATTGGCGTGGGCGAGCGGATCGATGACTTGCAGCCCTTCGAGGCTGAAGCCTTTGCCCGCACCATCGCCGGCCTGGAGCAAACATGAAACCTGGAACAAAACTGCTGATCGATTTGGGGCCGCTGCTGGTGTTCTTCGCTGCCAACTGGTTTGGCGGGGTTTACACAGCCACCGCGATATTCATGGTCGCCGTCGCCGCGGCATTGGCAGCGTCCTGGCTATTGACCCGCAAGCTGCCGCCTTTGCTGCTCATCAGCGCAGGTTTTGTTGCCGTCTTCGGAACCCTTACCCTGTGGCTGCACGATCAGGTGTTTATCCAGCTCAAGGTCACTCTTCTCAATGTCCTGTTCGGCGCCATCCTGCTTACCGGCGTTGCCTTGGGGCGCAGCTATCTGAAACTGGTCCTGGATACGGCGATGCACATGCCCGATCCCGCCTGGCGCACCTTGACGATCAGATGGGGCGTGTTCTTTTTTTTCTTGGCGGGCCTCAATGAAGTGCTGCGCCATGTCCTGACTTGGGATCATTGGTTGATTTTCAAGGTCTTTGGATTGCTTGCCATAACGCTGGTGTTTGCGCTCGCCAATGCCCCCTTCATGGCCAAGCACGTGATCGAGGACAAATCCTAGCACTGTGCCGGATCGTCTTCAGTTGCGCAGAAAACCGCGATCCACCCCTTGTCAAGTATTGCATTCCGTGTCCTGATGATTTTAACTGATGCTGCTTTTGCGGTGCAACTGTGGTTTGTGCGGGTGCGTTGGTCTTTTCGCTTGCGGGGGCAAATCCGAGCCGCTAGGACAACGCGGCTCCGACTGGCCCGGCAACAAAGCCATACCGCCGGAAAAAAACCGGGACGCGGCAACAGCGGAGCAGGGGCATAAACCGGGCATGAACAGCGCTTACGCGTCATGCGGCAGGAGATGGGGTACATGGCGGTCAACAAGGACGTGAAACAATTCACGCGCTCTCCTTCGCATTTGCTGAAGCGGGCGGCACAATATTCCAATCACATTTACATGGACGCCGTGGGCAAATCCGGTCTCACTCATCGCCAGTTCACCGTACTGCTCGCCGTCGACAACAATGACGGCAAGAGCCAGACCGATCTCGTGAAGGTAACAGGCATCGACCGCTCGACCCTTGCCGATCTCGTGGCCAGACTCCTCTCCCAAGGTCACCTGCAACGCCGCCGGACCAAGGACGATGGCCGCACCAACGCCATCCGCATCACCGCCATCGGCAAGAAAATGCTGAGGACCGCTCAACCCGGCGCCGATGAAGTTGATCGCCAGCTGCTGTCGCTGGTGCCCGGCGCCGATCGCAAGGGCTTCCTTGACAATCTAGCCCTCCTCGCCGCCGAGATGGACAGGATCGAGGAGAAGGAGCCCGCCAAGTTCGCGAGCAAGATCAAGGCCAGGAAACGCGCCTGAACGCAACTGAGCGTAATATCTCGAAGCGGCATTAGTTCAGCGGCGTTTTTGCCTTTTCGATTTCCTGGGCGAACCTGCCCTTCAATCCCTCCGGTGTAAGCGGGCCGATCCATTTGTAACGGATCAATCCCGCCCCATCGACGATGAATGTTTCCGGAACGCCATAGACACCCCAATCGAGGGCGGCCCGGCCGGCCCGGTCCACGACGATGGCGGCGAAGGGTTGGCCCAGCGTGCCGAGGAAGCGGCGGGCATTCCCCGGTTCATCCTGGTAGTTGATGCCAAAGAGACGGATATCGGAGCGCTTGGCCAACTCCAGCAGCAACGGATGCTCGACGCGGCAAGGCCCGCACCATGATCCCCAGACATTAACGACAGTGATGGAGCCGGCCTTGAGGCTTGCCGTATCGAAGGCGGGAACATCCATGCCCTCGATGGCGGGAAGGCTGACGTCGGGAACCGGTTTGCCGATCAGCGCTGAAGGAATATCCGACGGGTTGCCGGAGAGGCCGCGCCACAACAGCGCTGCAAGGGCCGCGAAGAAAATGACCGGCAGCAGGACGGGCCACAAATTCCGTTGCAGCGGTGGCGCCTCGCTCATGGCTGGCCCTTGCGGCGGTCCAGCTCAGCGCGCAAGGCCCGGTCTTGCGCCAAAATATAAATGACAAGACCCCCCAGCACGAGGGCCGATAGTCCATAGGCGCCGATCACAAAACCTGTGTATGCGGCGGCGAAGTCCATCAGCGCTCGCCGATTTCTGCGAGATGGATTTGCCGGATCTTGCGCGCCGCGATCTCGCTGCGCATCGCCACCAGATGCAGCGCCAGGAACAGAAAACCATACGCCAGTCCCATGACAAGAAGGGGCCACAGCATCGAGGGCGGCATGGCTGGCCCCTCCAGGCGGAACACGCTTGCATCTTGATGCAGGGTCCACCACCAGTCGACCGAGAACTTGACGATGGGCACGTTGATGAAGCCCGCGAGCGCCACGACGCGGGCAACCATGGCGGCCCTGTGCGGTTCATCGATTGCCTGCCACACGGCCATGTAACCGATATAGAGCAGGAACAGCACGAACATGGAAGTGAGCCTCGCATCCCACACCCACCATGTGTTCCAGATAGGCTTGCCCCAGATTGATCCCGTGGCGAGCGCCAGAAAGCAGAACACGGCACCCAAGGGCGCTGCCGTCTTTGCTGCGGCATCCGCCAGCGGATAGCGAAAGACAATTGCCACGGCACTCGCCAGCGCCATCACCGTGTAGACAAGGAGCGCCATCCAGGCGGCTGGCACATGCACATACATGATACGCACCGTTTCGCCCTGCTGATAGTCGGCAGGTGCTGTGACGAGCGCGCCATAGAGGCCAATGGCAAAGAGGGCCGCTGTTAGCCCCCAGACATAAGGCAGCATCGTATTGGCGAGACTCACAAAGCGCGTGGGATTGGCGAGATATTGCATGGCAGATTTTTAGTCCGTCCTCCTCATTTGAGATAGGACCTAAGCGCCGCAGCCGCGGCAAGGGGTGAAAGCACCAGGCTGGCCAGCGCCAGTGCCGCCAATATCAACAACGACGGTGTGGCGATATCTGGGCCGCCGGTTGCCGCTGCCGAGGCCGAAACGCCAAAGATCAGCACCGGCACATAGAAAGGCAGCACGAGAAGCGAAACCAGCAATCCACCGCGCCTGAGCCCCACCGTCACCGCAGCACCGATGGCGGCGAGCAGCGAGAGTGCGATCGAGCCCATGACCATGGCGAGCATGAGCGGCAGAAGTACCGCGGGATCGAGATTGAGGAGAAAGCCCAACAAGGGTGCTGCGATGGCCAGCGGCAGGCTTGCCGACAGCCAATGGGCGACTGCCTTAGCCAGCGCCACGATCTCCAGGGGCACAGGTCCCATCGCCATAATTTCGAGGGAACCGTCCTCGTAATCCTGCTGGAAGATACGGTCGGCCGAAAGCAGCACCGACAGCAGCAGCGTGATCCACAGGGCGCCGGGCGCCATCCGCCGCAACAACGCTTGATCGGGACCAAGGCCTATGGGCAGGAGCACGGCCACGGCAAGAAAAAATCCCAGCGCCGTTCCCGCCCCGCCACCTTGCCGGATCGCCAGCATGAGGTCACGGCGGATAAGAGCCCAGACGAGACTCATGGAGAGCGGCCGAGATCAAGGTGCGCCTGTGCTTCCACTCCCAGCGGCACATGGGTGGCGGCGATGATCATGCCACCCTTGGCAAGCTGTTCTGTCATTGCGTCAGAGAGCCTTCCCTGTGAAGCCTTGTCGAGCCCGGCCATGGGTTCATCGAGCAGCCAGAGGACGCGCGGCACAACCAAAAGCCTGGCCAGCGCCAGCCGCCGCTTCTGTCCCGCGGAAAGCAATCCCGCCGGATACAGCGCGAGGCGTTCGAGATTGAAGGCGGCCAAGGCCCGATCGATTGGACCGCCCCCGAGAAACGCCGCCCAGAAGGAAAGATTCTCAACGACCGTGAGCGCGGTCTTCAACGCTTCCTGATGGGCGATCAAATGGGCCTGCTGGCCGATCGTGAGCTCGGCATGGCCGCCGTTGAGTTTCAGCTCGCCGGAGGCGGGCTCGCCCAGCCCCGCGACCAGCCGCAGCAAGGACGTCTTGCCCGAGCCGTTGGCGCCCGTGAGCTGCAACAGCTCGCCCGCTTTCAGCGCAAAGCTGACGCCCGTGAACACCGTGCGCCCACCTCTTTCGCATTGCAGACTGTCGGCTTTCAGTTGCATTGAGATGCCCGGATCAAGTCCGGGCATGACCGTAGAAAGAGTAGCATCGTCACGCCATATACTGGCCGCCGTTGGCGGTGAGTGTCGATCCCGTGATGAAACCCGCATCGTCGCTGGCGAGGAAGACAACGCAGCGCGCGATTTCTTCGGGCTCGCCGAGACGGCCCACGGCAATCTGCGGAATAATGCTTTTCTCGCGCACATCCTGGGGAACGGCCATGACCATTTCCGTGGCGATGTAGCCAGGGCAAATGGCGTTCACCGTGATGCCGAGCTTGGCGCTTTCCTGGGCGAGAGCCTTGGTAAAGCCGAGGTCGCCTGCCTTTGCCGCCGAATAGTTGGTCTGGCCGAACTGGCCCTTTTGGCCATTGATCGATGAGATATTGATGATCCGCCCGAACTTCCGCGCGCGCATTCCCTCGATCACCGGGCGTGTCATGTTGAACAGCGAATTGAGATTGGTGTTGATGACGGCATGCCATTGTTCCGCCGTCATGCGGTGGAAAGCGCTGTCGCGGGTTATTCCCGCGTTATTCACCAGAATTTCGATGGGGCCGAGATCGGCCTCGACCTGTTTCAGACCGGCAGCGCAGGCCTCCGTGTTCGACACATCCCACTTGTAAACCGGAATTCCTGTTTCCGCATTGAAGGCATTGGCGGCATCGTCGTTGCCGGCGTAAGTAGCAGCTACCGTATAGCCCGCGGCCTTCAGCGCCTTCGAGACCGCCGCGCCAATTCCGCGGCTGCCTCCGGTTATGACCGACACTCTACTCATATCTGTCCTCCCACTAGTAATAGCCTATGCTAGTTAGCGCTTAGGAGCGCTACCAGAATCGCAGTCAATGCAGAAACAACTGCCGCCCCTGCAGCTATCCAAACGGCCCACAATCGTCTTCTACTTTCGACTTCGTCAGAGGCGGACGCTCTAACAAAGTCTACAAGAAGCCTAATACGATCGCCATCCAAAGGAGCGATGTATGAAATCTGTTCTGGTTCTTTTGTGTCGCCGCCTTCGCGTTGGGCATATCTAGCTTGAAGAGAGTAAAAGTGCTGCCCATTTTTTGAAGGCATTGCTGACTTTCTAAATAGGCCGGGATAAGCATCGAAAATCCGCTGCAATTTGCCTTCATCAAGGGAGAGTTCTAATGCCATATGTTTTGGTGTGCGAGCCCAAAAATACCCTGCGCACCAAGATAAATGATTGCTGCGACAAGATAATCGATGTCGTCCGAATATTTAGTCTTCTTTCGATTGTGCATAACCGCCGGAGCTTACTGTATCGATTCACCTAGCGTTCAACGCACATAGCGACACCCATGCCGCCGCCGATGCACAGGGTGGCGAGCCCCTTCTTTGAATTGCGCTTGCCCATTTCATAAAGCAGCGTGGTGAGCACCCGCGCTCCACTGGCGCCGATGGGATGACCGATGGCGATGGCGCCGCCATTGACATTGACGATCTCCGGGTTCCAGCCCATGTCCTTGTTGACGGCGCAGGCCTGCGCCGCGAAAGCCTCGTTGGCTTCCACGAGATCGAGATCTTCGACCTTCCAGCCCGCCTTCTTGAGGGCGGCGCGCGAGGCCGGTATGGGTCCTGAACCCATGATCGCCGGATCAACGCCGACACTCGCCCATGAAGCGATGCGGGCAAGGGGTGTCAGCCCGCGTTTTTCAGCTTCCCTTGCACTCATCAGGATCACGGCGGCCGCGCCATCGTTGATCCCCGAGGCATTGGC
>JACMJT010000482.1 GCA_014380505.1 Hyphomicrobiales bacterium
ATGATGCATGTATCGGCCGGGCACCACCTTCAGCAGTTTCAACTCCACTTCGAGGGGCGTTTTGCCTGTTGCAAGCCCGATGCGGTTGCCGACCCGGAACACATGGGTATCAACCGCAAGTGTCGGCTGGCCGAAGGCATTGTTGAGCACCACATTGGCGGTCTTGCGGCCGACACCCGGAAGCGCCTCCAGCGCCTCGCGCGTCTCCGGCACAGTGCCTTGATGGCGATCGCGCAAGGCACGCGAGAGACCGATGACGTTCTTCGCCTTGGCGCGATAAAGGCCGACAGTCTTGATGAACTCGCGGAGCCCGTCCTCGCCCAGCGCCAGCATTTTCTCCGGCGTATCGGCGATTTTAAAGAGAGCACGCGTGGCCCGGTTAACGCCCGCGTCCGTCGCCTGCGCTGAAAGCACCACAGCAACCAGCAAGGTGAAGACGTTGACCGATTCAAGCTCGCCCCGGGGTTCGGGCACGGCTTCGTGGAACCGCCGGAATATCTCTTCCACGTCCGCCGCCGAAAGCCTCGTTGATTTCACCATGGCCAATTGGGTAGAACGGGATCATGGAGAAAGGCAACAGCAAAACCTGGGCGGTGACGCTCACGCCCCACCGCTCCCTGGGCCGGCGGGGTTACCTCATCATTATCGGCGCCATCGCTCTCATAAATTTCGTGACGGGCTTGGCGTTTTCTCTGTTGGGCGCTTGGCCCGCCGCCGGTTTTCTAGGGCTCGACGTCGCTCTCGTCTGGTGGGCCTTCAGGGCAAATTTCGCCGATGGCCGCCGCTCCGAGCGGATTGAAGTGACGCCCCATGAACTCATCCTCGAACGCCACGCCCAAGGCCAGGATACCCAGGTCAACCGCTTTGTCCGGCGCTGGCTCAGGGTCGAACTGGAGGTGGACCGGGAGCGGGACCTGATCGGCGGCCTCTATCTCTCCTCGCTGGGGATGCGAACGGAAATCGCCAGATTTCTCAGCCCCCATGAACGCAAGGAACTGGCGGCGGCGCTCCGGTCGGCCCTGGCTAGTCCACACATCTAACCGCTGAGTATTTCCACCGATTGAGGCCGCGAGTCCGCGCCCAGCCGGTAGACCACGGGAACGCCCGTGTGCAGTTCGCGTTTCAATATCTCATCGGGCGTGAGGCCCTCGATCGCCATGATCAGTGCACGGAGCGAATTGCCATGGGCCGGCACCAGCACGCGCTTGCCCGACAGCACATCCGGCAGGATCATCTTCAGATAGTAGGGCAGCGCGCGGGCGAGCGTGTCCTTGAGGCTTTCGCCGCCGGGCGGCGGCACGTCGTAGGAGCGCCGCCAGAGGAGAACTTGCTCTTCGCCCCATTTCTTGCGGGCATCGTCCTTGTTAAGGCCGGTCAGTTCGCCGTAGTCGCGTTCGTTGAGCGCCTGGTCCCTGATGGTTTCAAGTCCCGTTTGCCCAAGCTCCTCAAGCATGAGCGTTAGCGTGTGCTCCGCGCGAACGAGCGTGCTGGTATAAGCCATGTCGAAGGCAAAGCCCCTGGCCTTCAGCATTTTCCCGGCGGTGCGGGCTTCGGCGACACCTTTCTCCGTGAGATCGGGATCTTTCCAGCCGGTGAAGAGATTCTTCAAATTCCAGTCGCTCTGGCCATGCCGCACCAGCACCAGCAGCCGTTCCATTATTCCAGTCCCAGCACATCGGTCATCGAATAGAGCCCGGGCTTGCGGTCCTTGGCCCAGAGGGCCGCCCGTATGGCGCCGTGGGCGAAGATATCGCGGCTTTCCGCCCTGTGGGTCAGCTCGATCCGCTCGGTGGGTCCTGCGAACATCACCGTATGTTCGCCCACGACGGAGCCGCCGCGGAGTGCTGCAAAACCGATGTCACCCCCCTTGCGGGCACCCGTGTGCCCATCGCGCGAGCGTACAGAACGCGATTTCAGATCGATGCCCCGTCCCTGCGCGGCAGCTTCGCCCAGCAGCAGGGCCGTGCCCGAGGGCGCATCGATCTTGTGGCGGTGGTGCATTTCCAGAACTTCAATGTCGAAATCCTCGCCCAGCGCGGCCGCGACCTTGCGCACCACCGCAGCGAGGAGATTGACCCCCACGCTCATGTTGCGCGATGTCACGACGCGCGTCTGGCGCGCCGCCCTCTTGATCGCAGCGTCACCCGCCTCGTCGATGCCGGTTGTGCCGATCACATGGACGATGCGAGCCTCGGCTGAAAGCTCCACCAGCGCCACCGTTGCCTTGGGAACGGTGAAATCGATGATGCCGTCGATTATCTTGAACAGCGCCGCGGGATCATCGGTGATCTTAACACCGAGAGCGCCCAAACCGGCGAGTTGGCCCATGTCGGCGCCAACATGGGGCGAGCCCTTGGGCTCAAGCCCCCCCGCCACCTGCGCTCCTTCCGTTTCATGCACGATCCGCGTCAGCACGCGGCCCATGCGGCCGGCGGCTCCGGCAATGGCGAGTTTCATTGTCATGGAGGGTTCTTAGCAATGGCACCGCGCCATGAAAAGCGCCCAATCGTGCCCGATGACCGGCAGGAACTCGACTGCTACAACGGGATGGCGATGCGAAACGTGCTGCGATGGGTGTTCTGGCTTGCTCTCATTGCGGTCATCCTGCCGATTTCGGCGGGCGCCGTGCTGGCTTACTCCCATGGCTGGGCTGCAAGCTGGCGGACCGCCAACTGGTCGTCGTCGGGCCTGCTGCCCTTAGCCCAGAACACCCCCGAAGCCCATGTCATCGTGCTGGCGGCGCGCACCGGCAATTGGAAATCAATCTTTGCCGAACATATGTCGATCATCGTGAAACCCGCGGGTGCCAGTGAATGGACCAGGTATGATGTCGTGGGCTGGGGCGATCCGGTTCGCCGCAATGCCTACCCAGCCGATGCCTTCTGGTATGGCAACACACCCTATATCGTTCGCGATATCGCGGGCGGGGAAGCGGAGGCGCTGATACCCCTGATTGAGGAAACCATCGCGCGTTATCCCTATTCGGGCCAGGGCACTTACAGGGTTTGGCCGGGTCCCAATTCCAACAGCTTCGTGGCCTGGGTTGTCCGCAATACGCCAGGATTTGCCGTGGAGCTTCCACCGGCGGCCATCGGCAAGGATTTCATTTCGCCCGGAGCCGGCATTGCCGCGGCCGCGAGCCGCACCGGCTTTGTGGTCTCGCTCTGGGGCGTGGCTGGCATGACATTGGCGCTCCGCGAGGGCCTCGAAATCCACCTGTTCGGCAGCGTCATCGGGGTCGACCCGGAAGACCTCGCCATCAAGCTGCCGTCGCTTGGGAAACTCAGTCTAACCGGTCTTATCGGCTGATCACACGCCTTCGACCAGCACGACATCGGCAATGCCCGCATCCTTCCGGTGGGTTTTGGCCGACTGGTATTCCGGCGAATTGTAGCAATCGATGGCGGCTTCAAGGGAGGGAAACTCGATCACCACATTGCGCGGCCGCCCATTGCCCTCCATTTGCAGGGCACTGCCGCCCCGCGCCAGAATGTTGGCGCCGTATTTCTTGAAAGCAAGCGGGGCCGCGCTGGCATAGAGCTTGTATTGCTCAGGCTCGGTCACAGTGACATGGGCAATCCAGTATCCCTTGGGCATGCGAGCCCTCCTATTTCTGACAGGCGCTACAATAAAACGTAGAGCGGCCCGATTGCACGATCCTTCTCACCGCCGCGCCGCAGATGCGGCAGGCTTCTCCTTCGCGATCATAAACCGCGAAGCGTTGCTGGTAAGCGCCGCTGGCTCCATCCGTATGGGCAAAGTCCTGGAGCGTCGAGCCGCCGGCGGCGATTGCCTCGTTCAGCACATCGCGGATATGGCGCACCAGCGCATCGAGGCGTGGATCGATCTGCCTCCCGCGCGCCAAGGTTCCCGCCTTGCGCCGGGGCGACAGCCTGGCCCGGTGCAGGGCCTCGCAAACATAGATGTTGCCGAGGCCTGCGATGATGCGCTGGTCGAGAAGCGCTGCTTTGAGGGGCGCCTGCTTGCCGCGGAAAGACTTCGCAAGCAGAATAGCGTTCAACTCGTTGCCAAGGGGCTCGACGCCAATGCCTTTCAGCAGCTTGTGCCCGCCCGTTTCGGAAAAGATATCCATTACGCCAAAACGGCGGGGGTCGGTGTAGGTGATGCGCGTTCCGTCATCGAGGCTTAAGACCACGTGATCGTGGGTTCTAGTGCCGTCTTTCGCCGGGGATTCAAAATAATACCGATCGAGGCTGCGCGGGGTCCCCGAAGGCGCCACAACCGTGAAGCGGCCCGTCATGCCGAGGTGAATGAGCAGGCAATCGCCGCCTTCGAGTGATCCCAGAATATATTTGGCGCGCCTCGTCAATCCGGTGAAGCGCTTGCCGGTGAGCCGCGCCGCAAAATCCTTCGGAAAAGGAAAGCGCAAATCCTTGCGCCGAAGGTCCACGGCGGCGATGCGGCGCCCTTCCAGCACGGCCTTGAGGCCGCGCATGACGATTTCGACCTCGGGCAGTTCCGGCATATTGCAGCGTTAGACCGGGAGCCTTGCGGGGGCAAGTGCGGGCCTCTTTCCAGCGCCTGCGTTTGCGGGCATAAGCGGCGCGGGTTTTCGAGGAATTTACAATGCCTGCATTCGTTCCGCGCGTCTTTTCCGGCATGCAGCCCACCGGCAATCTGCATCTCGGCAATTATCTCGGCGCCATGCTGAACTGGATCGCCATGCAGGATACCCACGAGTGCATCTATTGCGTGGTCGATCTGCATGCCATCACCGTGTGGCAGGAGCCCAAGGAATTGCGCAAGGCGATCCTCGATGTCACCGCCGCCTATCTTGCCTGCGGGCTTGATCCCAAGAGGAGCATCATCTTCAACCAGAGCCAGGTCGCCGCGCACACAGAACTTGCCTGGATTCTCAGTTGCGTCGCCCGTATGGGCTGGCTCAACCGCATGACGCAGTTCAAGGAGAAGGCAGGCAAGGACAAGGAAGCAGCCTCCATCGGCCTCTTCGTCTATCCAATACTGATGGCCGCCGATATTCTTGCCTACAAGGGAACCCACGTGCCGGTGGGCGAAGACCAGAAGCAGCATCTGGAACTCGCCCGCGACATCGCCAACAAATTCAACCTCGACTTCGGCGATCAAATCCGCGAGGCGGGCTATACGGAAGGATTCTTCCCTGCACCTGAACCGTTCATCACCGGCCCAGCCACCCGCGTCATGAGTCTCCGTGACGGCACCAAGAAGATGTCGAAGTCGGACCCATCCGATCTGTCGCGCCTCAACCTCACCGACGACGCCGATACCATCGCCAAGAAAATTCGCAAGGCCAAGACCGACGCGGAAGCGCTGCCGTCTGAAGCGGCGGGCCTCAAAGGCAGGCCCGAAGCCGACAATCTCGCGGGCATCTATGCGGCTCTTGCTGGTGAGACGGTGGATAAGGTTCTGGCGCAGTACGGCGGGGGTCAATTCTCGGTATTCAAGAATGCCCTCGCCGATCTGGCGGTGGCCAGGCTCGGCCCCATCGGCGATGCCACCAAGCGCCTGCAAGGGGATGCGGGTTATGTCGAGAGCGTGCTGGCCGATGGTTCCGCGCGCGCCCGCGCCATCTCAGCGCCCATCCTCCGCGAGGTGCGCAAGATCGTGGGCTTCGTCGTCTCCTAGCGACGCCCTCAACTTTTGATCGCCTCGTAGGCGAGCTTCAGGAACTCCTGGTTGATGGCAAAATCGTCCGGACCTCCCATCATGCGCTGCATCAGCAGGATGGCCACCATATCGCGGCCGGGATCGGCGATATAGGTTGTACCGTAACCGCCATCCCAGCCGTAGCGGCCCGGCTCGGACGAGATACCGTCAGGCCCCGTCGTCATGGACAACCCCAGCCCCCAGCCGCGATTGTCCCAAAAGCCTGGATAGAATGGCGATGCCGCTTTCTGTTCGGGAGTGATCTGATCGGTGGTCATCGCCTCTACGCTTTCGGGGGATAGGATGCGTACCGATCCGTGTTGACCGGAATTCAGCATCATGCGGGCGAAGGCGTGAAAATCGTCCACGGTTGAAACCAGCCCGCCGCCACCGGCCTCGAAGGCGGGCGGACTTGCCCACTTGCCGCCGCGCGCCTTGTCCCACACCACAAGTTTGCCGGCCTCATCCCTTTGGTAAGCCGTCGCCAACCGGTCGAGTTTTGACTCAGGCACGTAAAAGCCCGTGTCCTTCATGCCGAGGGGTACAAAAATCCGCTCCGCCATGAATTCGCCGAGACTTTTTCCGGCGGCGCGTGCCAGCAGCACCCCCGCTATGTCGAGCCCCGTGTGATACATCCACACTTCGCCCGGCTGATGAACGAGCGGCAGGCCGCCAAGACGCTTCATGAATTCATCGGGCGCACCCGGAAAGAGATTGGGGCCAGGGGCCACGCCCGCCTCCTCCATCGCATGTTGAATGGGATACTTCGCCGGAAAAACCATCACCGCGCCAATACCCATCCGGAAAGTCAGGAGGTCGCGCAGCGTAATCGCGCGCGCGGCCGGAACGGTATCGTCGAGCGGGCTTTCGAGCGAGCGCAGCACTTTCCGTCCGGCAAGTTCGGGCAGGAATTTGTCAACCGGATCGTCGAGCCCGAGCTTACCTTCTTCCACGAGCAACATGGCGGCGGCGGCTGTCACCGGTTTGGTCATCGAGGCGATGCGGAAGATGGTATCGCGCCGCATCGGCTCCGGGCTTTGCAAGTCCTTAACGCCCAGCGCCTCCACATGAACTTCGTTTCCATGGCTGAGCAAGGTGACCATTCCAGGCACCTCACCCCGCTCGACATGGCCCCTCATGGCATCGGCAATTTGGGTGAGCTCCGACTTGGAGAGACGCGATCCCGCGGCGGCGGCCGGCCAATGGCCAGTCATGGCGGCGGCCAGCCCGCCGGCGGCAATAAAGTCAAACGCACGCCTGGACAGAGTACCATTCTGCAAGCGAAAGGCGGGCCGATTAATGAAAGTTTTTGCAGTCATAATTCTTACTTTCTCCTTCAAGCTTTGGCTAGATAGGTGGCGAGTTGATCGAAGGTTCCGCTCCAGCCCTGATTCATGCTGGCGTGGCCGGCAGCAAAGG
>JACMJT010000483.1 GCA_014380505.1 Hyphomicrobiales bacterium
AAATCGCGATCCGGTTCGGGCTTGGCGGAGTGGATCAGGTCGGGGAACTTGATCGCATCCTGAATGAAGAAGACCGGGATATTGTTTCCGACGATGTCCCAGTTTCCTTCCTTGGTATAGAGCTTGACCGCGAAGCCGCGCACGTCGCGCGCCAGATCGGGCGAACCCTTGCTGCCCGCGACGGTGGAAAAACGCACGAAGGCGGGGGTTTTTTCGCCCTTGCGCTGGAAGATATCCGCCCGCGTGACGTCGGAAAGCGGCTGGGTCAGCTCGAAGAACCCATGGGCGGCATAGCCACGGGCATGGACCACCCGCTCCGGGATCCGCTCATGGTCGAAGTGGAAGATTTTTTCGCGAAAGTGAAAGTCCTCCAGCAGGGTTGGGCCGCGCTCGCCTTGGCGAAGGGAATTCTGGTCGTCCGCGACCGGGATGCCCTGCTGGGTGGTCAGCGTATCGGCGTCCGCACTGGCAATCTGATGCAATTCGCCGCCCTTGCCGCGATCCGACAGGGTTGGGGCGGCTTTGGGAACACGTGCGGGTTTGTGCGATTTGGCGCGAAGCTTGGCCATGGTTCTTCCTGCGTTGTCATTAGAATGGTTCCAGCATCCATCTAACTCCGCTGTGCCCCATATGTTCCGGCTGACTTAAGTGTCTATTGCCGCTCTCAAATCACGGCGACGCGCGCAGTGCTGGCACGGCAAGGAAGACATCGAGCGGAAGGACCGGGCATTGAGAATCCCCGCGACATCGGGCAAACCCAACTGCGCAAAAATGTCTTGGATCGCTAGGCCGTGATGGGCCCCAACCGATGACCTATATCACCATCATTGGATATCTCGCCGCGCTGGCTTCGATGGCAAGCTTCGTCCCGCAAGCATGGAAGATCATCAGAAGCCGTGAGACAAAAGGCATCTCAGCCGGAATGTACCTGCTGACGGTATCGGCCTTCGCACTATGGCTGGTCTATGGCGTCCTGCAGCATCAATGGCCGCTTGTCGTGTCCAATAGTGTTTGTTTTGGATTGTCCGCGTTTATCCTGGTGATGACCTTGCTCCCACGGGCAAAAAAACAGCAAGTCGCGGCAACCTTATCGGGAGAAAAGCGGTAGAACGAAAGACCCGTCGGCTTTCGCCAACGGGTCACTCCTCTACCCACCGTGAGAGGGCGGATCGTTCGGTAGAGTCGTCATGTTTTACGCAGGCGGACCAATTCGGTTCACCCCAAACTGGCGGCAAGACGATTTCATCCTTCGCCAATTGTCGCCGCAACATCTTCAGCCGAACGGAACTTTGGTTCCCTCGGCAGTTCAAACCCAATCATAAATTGTAAGATCGGCTTACAGTCGCGAATACTCTTTTTTCTAAGCCGTTGAATTGCCTTTTCTGTTCTTGCTGGCCCACAATTTGCTTAAGGTAAATTCGAGAGGGCACGAACGCTTCAACAGAAAGCAGAGTGCCGAAAATGCCCATCCCATCGTTCCTACGCCTCGCGGCGGCGGCCGCCATCGCGTGCATGTGCGCCGGTGCACCCGCCAATGCCGGACAAATCTTCAATCTCACCGCCAGCAATGTCTCTTTCGACATTCCCTCGCCCCTGTTTACCAGCAGCCAGATCGACGGCTTTCTGGTGATCGCCGACAGTATCGGGCCGGGCGACAGCTTCGGTGCCGGGCAGCTTGAGGGCTTCGCCTTCAATATTGCCGGTTTCAGTTTCACCCAGGCGGACCTGGACCCGAACTTTTCTTCCATCGACGTCAACGGCCAGATTTCCGCCGATGGCCTGTCGATTCCCTTTCTGCAAATCGGTTACAGCCTGGACCCGCTCTTTCCGGGGTGCAGTTTTGTTTGCGCCGGTGCGTTCAACATCGCGCAATTCGCCCAATCCAACTTTGTGGTGGCCGATGATCCGGATGCCACGACCTTGGGGTTGGTGCTGTTCGATGCCGCGTTCGACAAGGTAGCGGTGCAGGTGCCCGAACCCGTTACCCTTTCCCTTTTCGCCATCGGTCTTGTGGGTGCCGGCGCGCTACGCCGCCGCCAGAAGCAAGCTTGATGAGACGGAAAAGCCCGGTGCCTGCGGTACCGGGCTTTCTCTGGTGGCTGCCTTAGGTCTTTGCGGGGCTCAAGGTTTGACCCGGCGCAGCGGCCTCATCCGCCCCCAGCGTCCCCTCCCACCGGCTGACGATCACCGCCGCCACCGAATTACCCACCACATTGGTGGCGCTGCGGCCCATGTCCAGCAGATGATCGACGCCGATGATCAGCAAGAGGCCCGCTTCCGGCAGGTTGAACACCGGCAGGGTGGCGGCGATCACCACCAGCGAGGCGCGCGGCACCCCGGCAATGCCCTTGGAGGTGATCATCAGCAGCGCCAGCATGGCGATCTGCTGGCCGATGCTGAGTTC
>JACMJT010000484.1 GCA_014380505.1 Hyphomicrobiales bacterium
ACCTGAAGGATGACCCAGGGAATGGCGCCCCAATAAATGTCGCTGCTTTTCACACTGGGTGGGGCGATGCCTCGCAAGTAAAACAGCGCGAAGCCGAAGGGCGGATGCATGAAACTTGTCTGCATGTTGGCGCCGAGCAACACGCCAAACCAAATGAGGTTTATGCCAAGCAACTCGGCGGCGGGCGCGAGCAGCGGCACGATGATGAAGGCGATCTCGAAGAAATCGAGAAAGAAGGCGATGATGAAGACGAAAATATTGACGAAGATGAGGAAGCCCACTTCGCCGCCGGGTAGCCCCGTCAGCATTCCCTCGATCCATTCCTTGCCGCCCACGCCCTGGAACACGACGCTGAAGACACGGGCGCCGATCAGGATAAAAACCACCATGGCGGTGATGCGCATGGTTGTTTGCATGCCTTGCCAAACGAGGGGCCAGGTCAGCCGCCGGTTGAGCCCAGCAAGCACGAAGGCGCCGATGACGCCCATGGCGCCGGCTTCGGTCGCCGTCGCCAGCCCCATGAAGATCGTGCCCAGCACAATGAAGATGAGAGCGAGCGAGGGCACCATGCCGCGAACGCAGCGTTTGGCCAATTCCCAGCCGCGGAGTGTGCGCGCTTCCGGCGGCAGGGCCGGGATAAAGTGCGGACGAAAAAAGCTCAGGATCAATACCCAAGCCATGAACAGGAGCACCTGAACGGCGCTGGCGCCCATGGCGCCCCTGTACATGTCACCCACCGACTTGCCGAGCTGATCGGCGAGGATGACAAGCACCAGCGATGGCGGAATGAGCTGGGTGATGGTGCCGGAGGCTGCGATCACGCCGGTGGCATGGCGGATGTTGTAGCCATATTTCATCATGATGGGGAGTGCTATCAGGCCCATGGCGATGACCGACGCCGCCACGGTTCCGGTGATCGCGCCCAGGACAGCGCCCACAAGAATCACGGCGTAGGAAAGCCCGCCGCGGACGCCGCCGAACAACTGGCCGAATCCTTCGAGCAGGTCTTCAGCGAGACCGGATCGTTCCAGTATGGCGCCCATGAGCGTGAAGAACGGGATGGCCAGCAGGAGATCGTTGCCGAGGACCGACTCCAGCTGGAAAATGATGTTGCCCAGATAATTCGGCTGAATCCGCCCTACTTCAATGCCGATGACCCCGAACAGCAGGCCGACGGCCGCCAGCGAAAACGCGGCCGGATAGCCGTAGAGCATGAACAGGATCAACGCCGCGAACATGAGCGGGCCCATGTTGCCGTAGATAAAGGCGATCATTGCACCGGTTTCTCATAGGCGGATTCGCGGCGGTAATCGGTGGTGAGGGCGGCCACGCATTTGATGATTTCCGAGATGCCCTGGAGAAGCAGTAAGGCAAATCCCAGCGGCACGAGTATCTTGAACGGCCAGCGCGGCATGCCGCCGGCGTTGGAGGACATTTCATGGCCAATCCAGGATTGCAGGAACCACGGCCAGCTGAAATAGATCAGCACCAGGCACATGGGCACGAGGAACAGCACGGCGCCGGTGAGATCGATCCAGCAACGCTTGCGGTAGCTGGCGGAACCGTAGACGATGTCGACGCGCACGTGTTCGTTCGTCTTGAGCGTCCAGGATGCTCCCAGCATCACCATGCCGGCGAACATGATGAGCTGAATGTCGCGCAATGAGTTTGAATTGTCCCGGTAGAGATTGAAGAGAAAGCCCAGACCGCCGCCGAACACCCGCAATTTTGCGTCGAGCCAGATGATCGAGCTGATGCTATAGCGGAACAGGGCGTTGAAGGCGCTGACGAGGGCTGCCAGCAACACCAGCCAGGTGGCAACGACGGCGGTCCATCTGCCGATCCCGTCGATGACACGGCTCACGGCGAGCAGAGCGGCCATGTTTCCTCCCTTGTGCGCAGCCGTTGACCGGCGCATCTTTTGCGGCGACTCTAGGTGAAGATGCCACAAGAGGAAAGTGTTGAGTCTCGAACTCAGGATAGACGGGCGTCAATCGGCTACCGCATTGATGGTGCAAAGGGGCGTTTGCCGCCTGTTGCGCCAGGCCGGTTTCGCCACGCTGACGGAATTCACCCTCGCCACGGGACGCCGCGCCGATGTGATCGCCGTCAATGAGGCAGGGGCAATCTGGATCATCGAAATCAAATCCTGCCTTGAGGATTTCCGCTGCGACAGCAAATGGCGGGAATACCGCGATTTCTGCGACCGATTGTTCTTCGCCATTCCACCCGCCATGGACCACTCGATCATACCGGCGGAGGCGGGACTGATCGCCGCCGATAATTGGGGGGCTGAGATCCTGCGCCATCCGGTGGACGCGATGTTGCACGCTTCGCGCCGCAAGGCTTTGACACTCGCCTTCGCCCGCGCGGCCGCCCTTAGGCTGCACGGCCTCTATGATCCCTTTTCCGATTGCTGAATTTAGGCGCGCCGCAGGCGGACGATCACATCGATGCGATCGATCTCGGTGCCTTCCGGCAAGGCGGGAAGGCCCGTCACTTCCACATGCTCGCTGCCGATGTCGACGAGCTGGCCCTTGTCTTCCAGGAAATAGTGGA
>JACMJT010000485.1 GCA_014380505.1 Hyphomicrobiales bacterium
CAACCTCAACATGCACGCCCGCGCCATGGGTTTGCTGTAGTCTTCACGCGGCCGATGCTTCGAGGCCCGCTTCGCGGGGCTCCTCAGCATGGGGAGTAGCCAACAATGTCCTCACCCTGAGGTGCGAGCGGAGCGAGCCTCGAAGGGCCTACAGCTTCCGCAAGAACACGCTGCGGACGAAATGGTCCGTGCCCTTGCGCAGCACCAGATCGGCGCGGGGACGTGTGGGCAGCAGGTTTTCGCGGAGATTGACCAGATTGATGGTCTCCCAGATACGCGCCGCCACCTCGCGGGTTTCCCTGTCGCTCAAACTGGCATAGCGGTGGAAATAGGATTTGGGATCGCGGAAGGCGCCGTCGCGGAGCGAGAAAAAGCGCGCCACGTACCATTGCGCCAGATCGTCGACCTCGGCGTCGATATAGATCGAGAAGTCGAAGAAATCGGAGACATTGGGAATGCCCCGGCCATCGCGGGGCGGGCGGCCCGTCTGCAATACGTTCAAACCTTCGACGATGAGGATGTCCGGCTGGTCGATGGTGACGCGCTCGTTCTTCAGCACGTCATAGGTGAGATGCGAGTACAGCGGTGCCGTGACATCGGGTTTGCCCGCCTTGATGTCCGAGAGAAAGCGCAGAATCGCGGGGAGATCGTAGCTTTCGGGAAAGCCCTTGCGGTTCATCAGCCCATCTCGCTCAAGCACCGCGTTGGGCAATAAAAACCCGTCGGTGGTGACAAGATCGACCTTGGGATGCTTGGGCCAGCGCGCCAGCAGGCGCTGCAGGATGCGCGCGGTGGTGCTCTTGCCCACGGCGACGCTACCCGCCATGCCGATCACATAGGGCACCTTGCGGCCATTGGCGTGCAGGAAATTGTTGGTGGCGCGGAACAGGCCCTGGGTCGCCGCCACATAGAGATTGAGGAGGCGCGACAAGGGGAGATAGATCGCCTCCACTTCAGCGAGATCGATGCGGTCGTTGAGGCCGCGCACTTCGTCGATGTCGGCTTGCGTCAGCGTCATCGGCGTATCGGCGCGCAACGCCGCCCATTCCTCGCGCGAGAAGCGGCGGAAGGGCGAGACTTCCTTGATGAATTCTTCCATCCTTATATCTGCTTGCGCGATGCTTTTTCGGCGATGCCGCTAGCACCCTTGCGCCGTTCCAGTTCCGCCATGACATCGGCAAGGGGCGCATCGGCCGCCGCGAGCACGACAAGAAGATGATAAAGCACGTCCGCAGCCTCGGAGGTGAGACGCTTCTTATCGCCCAGAACCGCGGCGAGGGCTGCTTCCACGGCTTCCTCGCCCAGCTTCTTGGCGCATTTCTCGATGCCTTGCGAGAGCAGCTTCGCCGTATAGGAGGTTTCCGGCGAAGCGCCGCGGCGGTTCGCGATCTCGTCAGCCAGCTCCGCCAGTATTTCAAGCCTGTGGTCGCCCATGGGGTTTCCTAACACAGCCGCACGGGCACGCCATAGGACGAAAGGTGATGCTTGGCCTCCGCGATGGAATGGTGGCCAAAATGGAAGATCGATGCCGCCAGCACCGCCGCCGCACGGCCCTCGCGGATGGCCTCCACCAGATGATCGAGGTGGCCAGCGCCGCCCGACGCGATGACGGGCACCGAAACCGCATCGGCGACGGCCCGGGTCAACGCGATATCGAAACCCTGTCCGGTGCCGTCCCGGTCCATGGAGGTGAGCAGGATTTCACCAGCTCCCAGGGAAACCACCTGCCGCGCGAATTCGACCGCGTCGATGCCGGTGGGCTCACGCCCGCCATGGGTGAAGATTTCCCAGCGCCCAGCGTTTACCGACTTCGCGTCGATCGCCACGACGATGCACTGGCTGCCGAATTTCTCCGCAGCTCGGGCTACAAAGGCGGGATCGGCTACGGCAGCGGAATTGACCGAGACTTTGTCGGCGCCCGCCAGCAGCAGCTTGCGGATATCCTCAAGGGTCCTGACGCCGCCTCCCACCGTGAGCGGCATGAAACAGGCCTCCGCCGTCCGCGCCACCACATCGAGGATGGCGCCGCGATTTTCATGGGTCGCCGCGATGTCGAGAAAACACAACTCATCGGCGCCCGCCGCATCATAGGCCTTGGCAATGTCGACCGGGTCTCCCGCATCGCGCAGATCGGCAAATTTGACACCCTTGACCACGCGTCCGTCCTTCACGTCGAGACAGGGAATGAGGCGGGCCTTGAGCACTAGGCCTTCTCCACAGCCGCAAGAAATTCGACAAGGAGCTTGCATACCAGAGACGGGACTTCGGTTTTGGGATCACATGCCGGATCGTAGGCGGTAATGGTGACGCCGGTGAGCGGCACGGTTGTTGCGATGTTGCAAACGGTTTGCCGAAGCTGGGCTGGAGAGGGGCCGCCCGGCTCGGCATAGCGATTGGCCCGCAGCACCGACGGGTCGTGGAC
>JACMJT010000486.1 GCA_014380505.1 Hyphomicrobiales bacterium
CTCGATAAAACCTCCCGCGACGGCCGCGCCTGGATGGTGCTGTGCATCGACGACGACGGCCCCGGCGTGCCCGCCGAAAAACGCGCCGAAGTTTTGAAGCGGGGAAGACGGCTTGACGAAAGCAAACCAGGCTCCGGCCTCGGCCTATCCATCGTCGCCGAAACGGCCGGGATGTATAGCGGCAGCGTCGCCCTCGACGATGCACCCTTGGGGGGTCTGCGCATTCAGCTCAAGCTGCCGGCGGCAAATTAGCCCGGAGGCTGCAAATAAAAACCAATTTGCTCCCCGAACGCAATTGGATAGTGTCTGCAACTTTCCAGCAATTCGCGAAGGAAGAAAATGTCCAAAATCGCAGACATCCGCATAAAGCCGCTGCTGCTGCCCCTCATGCAGCCCTACCATTGGGCCTATGGAGTACTGGAGAATTTCGCCGTCAATTTGATAGAGGTCGAAACGGCTGACGGAGCGATGGGGGTTGGCGAATGCGCGGTGGCGCCCGATCAGGCCGCCCTTGCCATGATTCTTCAGCGTCTCAGAAAGCCTTTCCTCGGCCAGTCGCCGCACGATGTCGCAGCTATTATCGCAAAAGTTTTTCATCAGGAATATCTGAGTTATGGCGCCAACTACATGCGGACAGCCAATCAGCTATTCGCCGGAATCGACATGGCCATGTGGGATCTGCAAGGGCGTCTGGCGGGGGTTCCGGTCTGCCGGCTTTTTGGCGGCGCTCGCCGTGAGAGCGTGGGATACTTTTATTTTCTTCAGGGTGACACGGCGGCGGAGCTTGCCAAGCATGCGGCGGCGGGATCGAGCGCCGGCGAACGTGTGTTCTATCTCAAGGTTGGCCGTGGAGAAGCGCTCGATCTTGAGATCGTCAAGGCGGTTCGCACGGAAATTGGCTCAGCCCGCCTGCGCCTCGATGCCAACGAGGCCTGGGGCGTTCACGAAGCCATCAACATGTGCAGGAAGCTGGAGAAATTCGACATCGAGTTTATCGAACAGCCCACACCGGGCTGGAGTATCGACGCGCTGGCCCAGGTTCGCCAGTCCGTGGGCATACCGATCGTTGCCGATCAGGCCGCCTTCACCCTCTACGACGTTTACGAGATTTGCACCAAACGCGCCGCCGACATGATCTGCATCGGCCCAGTCGAAACCGGGGGCATACAACCAATGATGAAAGTGGCCGCGGTGGCGGAAGCCGCCGGGTTAAAAATCTGCATCCACAGTTCCTACAGCTCGGGTATCACGACCTGCGCCGAACACCAGATTGCCCTGGCGATTCCCAATCTTGACGACGGCAATCAGATCATGTGGCAACTCCTGCGTGACGACGTCGTCGCATCTCCGGATCTTCGTCCCGCGAAGGGATGGATGAAGGCAATTACCGGACCAGGGCTGGGATTCGAGCTTAACAACGCCGTTGTGTCGGAATCGGAGCGGCTATTCCGGGACCAGCAAGGAACGGCGTGAACAAATCACGATTGTCAACTTGCCTTGGCTCGCTCGATCACCGGAATGCCGCGCTCGCGGTAAGGTGTGCGGCCATAAAAGGCGCGGTAGCATTTCGAGAAATGCGATGGGCTCGAAAAGCCGCAGGCCAGCGCCACGTTGATCACCGACATGTCGGTTTGCAGCAGCAGCGAGCGCGCCTTCTTGAGGCGCAACTCGAGATAATAGCGCTTGGGTGAGCGGTCGAGATAGCGGCGGAACAGGCGCTCCAACTGGCGTGTGGAGAGGCCCGCCTGCTTGGCGAGGATGCTGGGCGACAGCGGCTCCTCAAGATAAAGCTCCATCTGCTCGACGATGCCGACGAGCTTGGGGTGCCTCGCACCGATGCGGGCGGGGAGCGACATGCGCTGGTGTTCGCTGTGATGGCGGATGGGCGAATGCAGCACCGATTCCGCCACATCGGAGGCAATTTCGGGCCCGTGCTGGCTGGCGATCATGGTGAGCATCATGTCGAGTGCCGTGGTGCCACCGGCACTGGTGAAGCGGTCCCGGTCGATTTCGAAGAGGCCGCCCGTTGCCTCGATTTCCGGGAAGGTTTCGGAGAAACCGGGGAGGTTGGCCCAGTGGATGGTGCAGCGGTAACCGTCGAGCAAACCCGATTCGGCGAGAAGATGGGCGCCGGTGCAAACGGCACCGATATCCACGCCCTTGCGCGCCGTCTTGCGGAGCCACGCCGTCAAGCGCTTGTCGGAATGGTGCTGCACATTGAGGCCGCCGCAGACGATGATGGTGGCGTGTTCGGGGATGGCTGCAAGATCGCCATCCACCATGGCGAGAATGTTGTTCGATGCCGCCACGGGCTTGCCGTCGATGGAATGCATCGTCCATTTGTAGTGGGCGGTTTCCGCCAGCCGGTTGACGAGGCGCAAAGGTTCGATGGCCGATGTCACCGGCATCATGGTGAATTCCGGCACCATGATGAAGGCAAAATGCTGGGGCTGATGGCTGGGCTTGTCGCCGAACATGCGGGTGGCTTCCTCTGGAGCCCCATTTGCCGCAGATTTGAAGCTTTGTCCATCAGCGTCATGCCGCAGGCCAAAAACGACAACCGTGGGCGGGGCCGGTCGCATTCGCCATGCCCTTGTCGCAAACACCGACGCGGGGGCGGGCGGCGCCGTGGCAATGGTGTATATCCCCAGCATGGAGCCAAATCCTTGAATGCCCAATCCACCGCCGCTGCCCCTATGACGCCCGATCCGGCTTCCGGCTTCATCAAGCGTTTGTCAGTGGAGATCACGGCGAGGCAGGCCGACAAGGTGCCCTTGCTGCGCGACAAGCTGCGGCCCGGAACCCCGGTGTTCATAGCACTCATCGATGCCGGTGACGTGGCGGGCCAGCTCCAGGCTGCCAGGGAATTGAAACAGGCCGGTTTGACGGCCATTCCCCATATTCCGGCGCGCTTCGTGCGCGACCTTGAGGACCTCAAATCCCGCGTGGGCGCCCTGGCCCAGGACGCGGGCGTTCGCGAAATGCTGGTGGTGGGGGGCGGCGCTCCCCAACCCATCGGCCAATATGACGCTTCAATCCAGCTTCTCGAAACCGGCGTGTTTGAAGCCAACGGTATTGCGCGCATCGGCATCGCCGGTCATCCGGAAGGCAATCCCGACATCACCAAGGTTCACGGCGAGGCCGTGCTGCTCAAGGCGCTGAAGCAGAAGCAGGCCTGGCTCAAATCGAAAAATATCGAAGGCTTCATCGCCACCCAGTTCCTGTTTGAGGCGGCTCCCGTTGCCTATTGGGCGGCAGCGCTGCGGGCCGAAGGCATCGGCCTGCCGATCCACGTGGGCGTTCCGGGTCCCGCCACGATCAAGACCCTGGTCAAATACGCCGCCATGTGCGGCGTCGGCAATTCCGCCCGCTTCATCCGCAAACAATCGCTCAACATCACCAAACTGCTGACCGTGAACGCGCCCGACCAGTTTGTGGAGGGTCTGGGCCGACTCCATGCCGAACGGCCCGAACTCGGGATCGCTGCCCCCCACTTTTACCCCTTTGGCGGCTTCGACCGGCTGTTTGACTGGCTGGGGCCGAAACTTGCCTAATTGATCCGGCTGCGCTATATTAGGTAGCAGGTAGACAATTAGGTAGTAGGTATATGGCCCTCAGCATTAAAAATCGCGAGGTGGAAGCACTGGCGCGCGAATTGGCCAGGCTCACCAGCAAGCCCATCACCGAAGCCGTGCGCGACAGCCTTAAACGGGAGGTTGAGCGGGCTAGGGTAATCGCTTCGGCCACTCCGAAAGACGATGACTTTGTCGAACGTATCATGGCGATAGGCCGGAAAGTCGCTGCAATGCCCGATATTAGTACGCTGAGCGACGATGAAATTCTTGGCTATGACGAGCATGGCGCGCCGACCCGATGATTGTCGACGCTTCGGCGCTTATCGCGATTTTGTTGGACGAGGCGGAGGCACGGGAATTTGCGAGAGCTTTAAAAGTAGCAGCGCCAAAGTTAATGGCAGCGCCCACCTATCTGGAAGTTTGCATGGTCATGGTAGGCCGAAAGGGCTGGCGGCGAAACAGAACATTGATCATCTCATTGCCAGCACGGGAATATCGGTTGTGCCTTTCGACGGCGCTGCGGCACAGGCCGCGGCGGGAGCCTTCATCAGATACGGAAAAGGCCGCCATCCCGCGAGTTTGAACTTCGGTGATTGCATTTCCTATGCCCTATCCAAGACGGAGATGTTGCCGCTTCTCTTCAAGGGCGAAGACTTCCGCCAGACCGATGTTAAGGCGGCTCTCTGAGTTACGGCATTATTTTTTCAGGCTGCAGCTGATCTGCTGGAAGTTACCGCGGCTCGTCTTGACCATGATGATGAAACCGGCGCTGTCCTTCTTGTCGGAACTGAGAACGGTGCTCGCCACGGAATTTCCATCGGTGCTGAGGCCGCCCATGGGCCCCTTCCAAAGCACCACGCCTTCGGACATCAATTCATAATTGTAATCGCCTTCGAAGTTGCCGTCATAGGCGGGTCCGCGATAGATATTCCCTTCGATCTGGATTTCACCGAAGCTGATGAGCATGCCGCCCGAAATCATGGCGCATTCGTAGAATCCGTCGGGGAGTTTTCCCGAGGTGTGGTATTCGGCGGATGCGAACGCCGCGGTTCCGGCCAAAAGGGCCGTAGCCATCCAGACTCTTCTCATTGGCGTTCCTTTCGTCAGACGGATGCGGGCTGTTTTCCGAAGAGCCGGATTGCCGCCGGTTCTCGCGCTGTCGCCAGCAGGAATTCCCACGTGTAGTCCGCGTAGGAGCGGAACACGTAGATATCGAAAACGTCCTCATCCACCACATGAAGGAGGGCGGCGATCTCGGCGAAGCGCATGCGGCGCGCCGTGCCCGGCACATATTCACCACTGAGCAGATCGAGCGAGCAGCCCTTCATCAAAATCTCGCGCGCACCCTCGCCCTCAACACGGATTACGGCCCGCATGTCCGAGACATCGACCGCGAGCGAATGAATGCCGCCCAGCGCCTTGCGCAGATTGCCCAGAAGTTCAGCCGCCTTGGCGCGGGGGCACAGGATCAGCCACTGATCGACGGAGAGCCACAGCGCCCTGATATCTCCCCATGACATGTTGGTGCGCGGTTTCTTCGGGAGATCGAGGCCAAGCGCCTGCTTCGCCGCCGCCATGAATTTGGCATTGGAGGCAAGCCCGCGAAGATCGATCATGCCGCGATCGGGAATTTCGCGTAAGTCAACGGCGAGGCCTTGCGGTGCGGCGGTGTGGGCCAGCGGGCTTTCAAAATAGAGCTCAGACATTCTGCTTGGCCCCTTCCTTGTCGTAGAAAACGGGATCGACGATCCGGGCAGCGATGACTTTTCCTTCGATGGGGAAGGATAAGGTCTCGCCCATGCGCGCCCGCCCGTTTTGAATGAGGGCCATGGCGATGGAACGGCCAAGGGTTGGCGAATGATAGGTTGAGGTGACCTGGCCGATCATCTCCATCGGCGGCTTGTCTTTCACGGCTTTGACCGCATAGGCCCCATCGGGAAGAACTTCGTTCGGGTCCTCGGTCAG
>JACMJT010000487.1 GCA_014380505.1 Hyphomicrobiales bacterium
CGGCCGGGCTTTGCCTGGGCCTTCCGGGGAGATGGCGCCGACCAAACCAGCTAAGACAGAGACTCCTCCCATGATGATCAATCCGCACGAGAAATACCGCCCGTTTCCGCCCGTCAGCCTGCCTGACCGGCAATGGCCCAGCCGCACCATCACCAAGCCGCCCACCTGGTGTTCGGTGGACCTCCGCGATGGCAACCAGTCGCTCATCGAGCCCATGGGCCATGATCGCAAGATGCGCATGTTCGCAGGCCTCCTCGCCATGGGCTTCAAGGAAATCGAGGTGGGCTTTCCCTCGGCCTCGCAGACCGATTTCGATTTCGTCCGCTTCCTCATCGACAACCGCAAGATCCCTTCGGACGTCACCATCCAGGTGCTCACCCAGGCGCGCGAGGAATTGATCCGCCGCACCTTCGAAAGCCTCAAGGGCGTCAAGAGCGCCATCGTGCATCTCTACAACTCGACCTCCGAATTGCAGCGCCGCGTCGTGTTCAAGCTCGACCGCGCCGGGATCACCGGCATCGCGGTGAAGGGCGCCGCCCTCATCCGCAAGCTCGAACGCGAGCATGGCATGGAAGGCGTGACCCGCCATGAGTATTCGCCGGAAAGCTTCACCGGCACGGAGCTCGATTTCATCAAGGACATCTGCGAGGCGGTGATCGACGTCTATGAACCGACGCCCGCGAAAAAGCTCATCCTCAACCTGCCGTCGACCGTGGAGATGGCGACACCCAATGTCTATGCCGACCAGATCGAATGGTGCGTCCGCAACATCAAAAGCCGCGACAGCCTCATCTATTCGCTCCATCCCCACAACGACCGGGGCGCCGCGGTGGCGGCGACCGAGCTGGCGCTCATGGCCGGCGCCGACCGGGTCGAGGGCACGCTGTTCGGCAATGGCGAGCGCACCGGCAATGTCTGCCTGGTGACGCTGGCCATGAACCTGTTCAGCCAGGGCATCGATCCCGGCCTCGACTGTTCCCAAATCAACGATCTCGCGCGCATGGCGGAATATTGCACCCAGTTGCCGATCCATCCCCGCCACCCTTACGCGGGCGATCTGGTGTTCACGGCCTTCTCGGGCTCCCACCAGGATGCGATCAGCAAGGGCTTCAAGGCGATGGCCGCGTCCAACAATCCGCTGTGGGAAGTGCCTTATCTTCCCATCGATCCCATGGATCTGGGCCGCACCTACGAAGCCGTGATCCGCATCAATTCGCAATCGGGCAAGGGCGGCATCGCCTATATCCTCGAGAAGGAACACGGCATCGAGCTGCCGCGGCGTTTGCAAATGGAATTCTCCAAAATCGTGCAGACGATCGCCGATGGCGAAGGCGTCGAAGTTCCGGCGGATCGCCTGTGGCAGGCTTTCGGCGAAGAATATCTCGAAGGCAATGGCCGCTACGCTTTCATCGAACACCGCTCGAAGCAGGGTCACGGCGAGCAGGGCTTAACCGCCAAGATCACCGATCGGGGCCAAGCCAAAACCATCAGCGGCCACGGCACCGGCCCCGTCGACGGCTTCGTCGACGCGATGCGAAAGGAGGCAGGGTTAGCCTTCGACGTCGCCGATTACCGCGAACACGCCATGGGCACCGGCGCCAACGCCACCGCGGTTGCTTACGTCGAACTGC